>JBAXDH010000030.1:0-33518 GCA_037141055.1 bacterium
TACAGGATTTGACTTTTTGACAGCAACAAACGAAATTAAACTTAAAAGAAAGGAGATAAAACCATGACACTGATTAAATGGCAACACAGAAATCCTTTATCGGATATGGTAAGCAACATTTTTGACAACGACCTCGGAGATTTCTTCGGAAAACGGTTCAGCGATCCGGCGGCCAACATCATTGAAAGCAGCGAATCGTTTCACCTGGAGATCGCCGCCCCCGGAATGGTGAAGGATGATTTCAAAATCAACCTTGAAAACAACATCCTGACGATCTCGGCAACGGTGGAAGACCAGAAGCGCGAGGAAGGCAAGAATTATTCACGGAAAGAGTTTTACTACGGTTCATTCAGCCGGTCGTTCACCCTGCCAAAAACCATCGACCTCGACAACATCAAGGCCGATTACGAAAGCGGCATCCTGGTGGTCACGCTGCCGAAAAAGGAGGAAGCGAAGGTTGAGATCAAGAAGGAGATCCGGATTTCGTAAACCAGATCTGTTCATTTCTTCAAAGGCTGTCCTGTCCAGGGCGGCCTTTTTTTTTGTAAACTCCGCTTCTGGTGTACCGGGCTTCTGTACCTTTGCCCGATGAAGGATACCCACAAGGCTCATCTTGCCCTGCTCAGCACTACCCTGATCTTCGGACTCGCCTACAACATCGTCAAAAGCCTGATGCCCGTGATGCTGACACCCATGCAGCTGATTTTTATCAGGCTGCTCGGCGGGATGATCATCTTCTGGCTGTTCCAGCGGCTCTTTGTTCCTGAGAAAGTCGAACGAAAAGACCTCATCATGCTGGCAGTCTGCGGCATGTTCGGTTTTGCGCTGAACCAGACCCTGTTTTATGAAGGGCTGAACCTGAGTACCCCGGTTGATGCCTCCCTGATTCATGTGCTGAACCCGGTGCTGGTGATGGTATTTGCGAGTTTTATCCTGGGTGAAAAGATCACCTGGAAAAAAGCAATGGGAATTGGCCTTGGCGCTATCGGCGTGATCATCCTGGTGCTGTCGGGGAAAAGCATAAGCTACCAGGGCAGCCACGCCATCGGGAACATCCTGATCCTCCTGAACATGGTGTTTTATGCGCTATACCTTGTCCTGATAAAGCCCCTCGTGGGGAAATATCACACCACCACCATTCTGAAATGGGTTTCTTTCTTTGGATTTATTTTTGTTTTCCCGCTTTCAATCAAACCGGCCCTGGAGATCAATTTCGCTGCGATTACGGTTACCGCCTGGCTTGGCATTCTGTATATCATCCTGCTCAACACGTTCTTAGCATACCTGCTGATCAACTTTGCCTTAAAAAGTGTGAGCGCCACCGTGGTAAGTTATTACAGCTATCTCCAGCCGGTTATTGCGGCAATAATGTCGGTAACCATCGGGCAGGGCGGACTGACGATTCAAAAAATGCTGGCAGCTTTGCTGATCTTTTCAGGAGTCTATGTCGTAAACAGGTCGAATTCCTCATCCCCCGCACCCATCTCCGGCGTGACAAAACCGGTTGACACACCGGGTCGGTAATTATCAGAAGAAGTGACGAAACGGCAGCAGGATCCACTCAAATATCTTTTCGATGAGGGGCCGGCGTTTCCATTCCAGGTAATCCAGTTCCTGGGAGTTGCGGATCGTTTCTGCAATGTGCTCGCGCAACTGTGCCAGTATCTTCGGTTCCGACCCGATCAGGGCAATTTCATACTGGTACCTGAAACTCCGGAAATCAAAATTCGCGCTGGAAATTGAGAATATTTCATCGTCAATGACAAGCAGTTTTGCATGAAGGTTGTGCGGCAGGTAGAACAACAGTTTGATGCCTGCATCATGCAGCAGTCCAAGGTATTTATTCCGGAGGATGTCCACCATCCGCATGTCGGAATGCTTAGGCATGATCACTTCGACGGCAACACCGCGCTTGCTGGCTTCCATCATCGCCTTTCGCAGCTGGAACCCGGGAAGAAAATACGGGGTTTCAATTACAACCGAATGTTCAGCCTGCCTTATAAGCTGGGTATACCGCTTCCGCAGCCGCTGAAACTGGATGGAAGGAACATCGCGGATGATCTCGAAGTCGCCCGAACGGATTTTCCGTGTAAACGTCACCTTGTTGGTGATGATGAACGGGTTGAATGCATTGAAATTTTCAAGAAAGACCTTCTTGAATGAAACTGCAAGCGGTCCCTCCATGCGCAGGCAGAGTTCCCTCCAGTTCAGGTTGTAGCCGGTGATGTTCGCCGAACCGATATAACTGATAACATCGTCGATGACCAGAATTTTACGGTGATCACGACGGTGACCACGGGTAAAGATGTCGCTGTTTATTTTAATCTTCTCGAAAAATTTCACCTCCCCGCCCAACCCCGTCAGTTCAGAAAAAAACGACTCCGAAACCGGCCCCTTTCCCCAGGAATCAATCAGAATTTTAACCTTTACCCCTTCCCTTGATTTTTTTGTGAGCGCATCGCGGAAACGGATTCCCATGTGGTCGTTGGCAAATTTATAGGTCTCCAGGAAGACATACTCCTTCGCATGCGCAATGTCATTGAGCATCAGGTTATAAAACAACAGCGTATCATCAATGATCTGATATTCCATAATCAATCTTGACAAAACCCTCACAGCAATCCGGGAATCCTTTGCCCGGCTGCGGCAGAGCATGCACTAAATTCTCACCAAAAATAAAGAAAAGGATCAAACCTGCGTTGATACATTCCGTGAATGGACAATTTTTGTGTAAGTTTGCTTAAAAAAGAGCGCTATGATCAAATCCATGACCGGTTACGGCAAGGCCGTCCTTGATATTACCGGCAGAAAACTTACCGTTGAAATCAAAACGCTGAACAGCAAGCAGCTCGATCTGAACATGAAAATCCCGGGATACTTTCGCGAAAAGGAATGGGAGGTCAGATCAACGCTGACACAACGGTTTGAACGTGGTAAAATTGATTTTTTCATCGGAACCGAGGTGACCGGCGAGATGCTGAGCTATTCCATCAACCATTCCCTGGCAAAAAAATACCATGAGGAGCTGAAGAACCTGTCAAACGAGTTACACGTGGATTCCCCGGCAGAACTGCTGTCGCTGGTAATCAAAATGCCGGACGTCATGCAAACCAGCCGCGACGAATTGAATGAGCACGACTGGGATTCAATTTCCGGAGCGATAGACGATGCAATCACCCAGGCCGTTCTGTTCAGGATCAATGAAGGCAAAGTGCTTGAGGATGACATGAAAAACCGCGTGAACAGCATCCTGCAGCTTCTTGACGCCGTTGAACCCCACGAGAAAAGGAGAATCACCGAACTGCGCGAACGGTTACTGCGTGATTTTGCAAAATATACCGGCGATTTTAACGGTTCCGCCCCCGACCAGAACCGCTTTGAGCAGGAGTTGATCTATTACCTCGAAAAGCTTGATATCACCGAAGAGAAGGTCAGGCTGCTGAAACATTGCCAGTACTTCCTGGAAACACTGCTGGAACCGGTTTCACAGGGAAAGAAACTTGGATTCGTCACCCAGGAGATGGGCCGCGAGATAAATACCATCGGGTCCAAAGCGAGCGATGCCGAGTTGCAGAAGATCGTGGTACAGATGAAAGACGAACTGGAGAAGATCAAGGAGCAGCTGGGGAACATACTCTAACAATGCAGGAAATGCAAACAATGCAAACAATGCAAACAATGCAAACAATGCAAACAATGCAAACAATGCACACAATGCAGGCAATGCAATCAATGTAATTAATGCAGACAATGCAAATTAAAAAGGGGAAGGCGATTATTGTTTCGGCGCCGTCGGGTGCGGGGAAAACGACCCTTGTGAAGCATCTGCTCGGGGTACTTCCGCAACTGGAATTTTCGGTTTCCGCCTGCAGCAGGCCAAAGCGCAAAGAAGAAACCGATGGCAAAGATTACTACTTCATTTCTGCCGATGAATTCAGGGAGAAAATCACCCGGGATGAATTCGTAGAATGGCAGGAAGTATATTCAGGCAATTATTACGGCACCCTGAAGTCGGAGATGGACCGCATCTGGGCCCTGGGCAAAACCCCGATTTTCGACGTGGATGTAGTCGGCGCCGTCAACCTGAAAAAATATTTCGCGGCCGACGGGCTTGCCATCTTCATCAGTCCGCCTTCCATCCGGGAACTCGAATCCAGGTTGATTAAACGTGGCACGGAATCCGATGAAACCTTGCGCAAAAGGGTTGACAAAGCCGCCTATGAACTTACATTTTCCGTTCATTTCGACAAAATCATTGTCAACGACAATCTGGAAGTCAAATGCGCGGAAATTGTCGAAATAGTCAGCAATTTCTTACAACTGTGAAACTGTCAAAAAATCGTAACTCGTAAATCATCCAATCGTAAATCGTCAATCGTCCAATCGTCCAATCGTAAATCCCATAAATGTCTTCCCATTCCAAAACCGGCCTCCTTTTCGGTTCATTCAACCCTGTTCATTGCGGGCACCTGATGATCGCTTCATACATGGCTGAATACACTGACCTCGACCAGGTATGGTTTGTTGTATCGCCCCATAATCCGCTGAAGGAAAAATCGACTTTACTGGCCGACCATCACCGTCTTGCCATGGTAAAACTCGCTATCGAGGACGACCGGAGATTCATGGCTTCGAACATCGAATTCAAGATGCCGCAGCCTTCCTACACGATCGACACATTAACGTATCTCGGGGAAAAACACCCTTCCACGGAGTTTGTGCTGATCACCGGCACCGACATCTTTCCTACCTTCCACAAATGGAAAAACCATGAAGAGTTGCTGAAACAGTATCGTTTTTATGTTTACCCGCGGCCGGGAAGCTCAACAAGCAAATTCGACGGGCATCCTTCGCTTACGTACGTCGACGCTCCGCTCATATCGCTCTCCTCCTCCTTCATCCGGAAGGGAATAAGCGAGGGCAGGGACATGCAGCATTACCTGCATGCCTCAGTCTGGAAGTATATCCGGGAAATGAATTTTTACCGCTGAGGAGGTTCTGGCGCAGTAGCCCTTCCGTTTTCCAACATCATACCACTAGAGATAATTTCTCACAAAACTGGTCAGGGCCCGGAACGATTCCTCCGGGGCTTCGATGTAGCCCATGTGGCCGCATTCCCGCAGCAGCGTAATTTCACTTAATGCCGGCAAGGAGATCATGTCCCATATCCTGGACGACAGCAGGCGTGGGTCTTTCAACCCAAGTATAAACAACACGGGAAGTTTCGTTTTTTTAAGCAGTTCGGTTTGGTCCTGCCTGATTTTCATCCCTTCAAGAGCTGCGGTAACACCAATTTTCTCCATTTTCGATGCACGCTGGATGAGCCGCTCGATATCCCTGGAGAATTTTTTATGCACCGCCACCGGAAACAAACCTGGGATAAATTGTGCCACATAGCTGAATTTATCCTGTTCGACGAGCGTGATGGTGCGGCTCCGGTTCTCCTTATCTGTTTCCGAATCGGCAAAACAATGCGAATGAAAAAGCCCGAATCCTTTGAGCATTCCCGGGTATTTCGCTGCAAAGGAAAGCGTCACAAACCCTCCCATGGAATGACCAACCATGATGCATTTGCCGATCCTCAGCTTTTTAAGCACTGCACAAACAACATCCGCCATCATTTCCATCGTATGAACCGCCCCGAAACTGTCACTTTTTCCATGGCCGGGCAAGTCGATGGTGATCACGCGGTATTTCTTCGAAAGTTGTGTCGAAAAACTCGTCCATATCTTCAGGGATTCGGTGAATCCGTGCAGCAGCACAATTGCTTTACCGGTACCTTCATCCGTATAATTGATATTCTTTTTTAGAAATTTAATTGCTGCCATCCCGGGAATTTATTTATTGATTAATCGCAATTGCCCCAAAATATCTGGTTGAGGGAAATATTGTCGGACACAGTCGGAGAAATGTATTTTCACTTTTCGATGTCCTCTTTTCACTTACCGCTGTTCGTTTTACTCTGTTCACAACCTGATGAACAGTTTTCAGTTAAAAATTCAAAATGAAAAAGTAAAAGATAACAGTGAACAGTTCGTGCCACTCCGCATATCTACTTTCACTCACTGAAAGGTGATCGGAACATTCGTCATCAGCCATATTATTTCATCAGTTCCTCTATCTCCGCGACAGTTTTGGGGATCGGTTTCCCAAGCACACGGGATCCGCCGGCAGTGACCAGCACATCATCCTCGATGCGGATGCCGCCAAAATCCTTGTAGGTTTCAACCACATCATAATTGATGAATTCGGCGAGTTTGTTCTCCGCTTTCCAGATGTCGATGAGCTCCGGGATAAAATAGATGCCCGGCTCGATGGTCATCACAAAACCCTCCTGCAATTTGCGACCAAAACGAAGGAATGCGAGCCCGAACTCCTTGCTGCGCTGCACCTCCTCGTCATACCCGATCAGGTTTTCGCCAAGGCCTTCCAGGTCGTGTACATCCAGTCCGAGCGGATGTCCCAGCCCGTGGGGAAAGAAAAGGGTATGAGCTCCCCTGTTGGCTGCTTCAGCCGGATCACCTTTCATAATCCCGAGAGCGATGAGGCCCCTGGCGATTTCAGTTGCCGCAAGCATGTGAATCTCCTTGAATGGCACCCCCGGTTTCACTGCTTTGGTGGCGGCAAGATTTGCATTCAGCACCACTTCGTAGATCCCTTTCTGGCGCGCGTTGAACTTCCCTCCTACCGGAACCGTCCGCGTGATGTCGCTTGAATAATGAAGGTCGTTTTCACAACCGGCATCGATTACAAGCATCCTTCCTTCAACAAGGGTGTTGCCGTGATAATGGTTGTGAAGGGTCTGCCCGTTGATGGAAAGGATCACCGGGAATGATACCGGGCCGCATTCCGACAGGGCGATCCCTTCGATCGTTCCGGCGATCTGGCGCTCAATGACACCCGGTTTTGCCATCTTCATCCCGGTTGTGTGCATTTTCCAGGCCACGTCGACCATCTTTTCTATTTCGGCCACTTCGATGGCATCCTTCTTCATGCGGAGTTTAATGATCGCCCTGATCAGTGGCTCCGATGCGCCTGATTTAAGCTCTAAATGAGGTATGTGCAGAATATCTGACAACCATATGATTATTTCACCGCGGTAAGGTGGAGCATAGTGGATTTTGCGGCCGGCGGCCAGCGCATTTTTAATCATGTCATTCAGTCCGTCAAGCGGAGCAGTGTTTTCTACACCTGCTTTGGCGGCCTGGTCTTTGATGGAAGGCTGAACGCCCATCCAGATGATGTCTTCGATATCCACATCATTTCCGAAAATGTAATCCTTCCCCGCGTCAAGATCCATTATTCCGGCCAGGTCGGGATGATCCAGCCCGAAAAAGTAGGAGAAATTGCTATCCTGGCGAAAAGAATAAGTATTTGCAGGGTAGTTGAAAGGCACTTCCTGGTTTCCTAAAAACAAAATGAGTCCTCCGGAGAGTTCGGCGCGAAGATTTTTACGTCGGTTGGTGTAAACAGTTGCTGGGAACATAATTTAGATTCGATTTGAATTGTGAAAATTTTAGCAGAATATGTTTATGGATAAATATTTCGTTCTACTTTTGAAACAACGAACAAATATATTAAAAGCTTGTTATGAATTCCTCTTTTTTAACATTTTCTTCGATCACAAAAAAGATCTGGATGGCATTTCTGGGTCTGTTCCTGATGATCTTCCTGGTCGTGCATCTGGGTATCAACTTGTGTCTGTTGCGTGATGACGGAGGTGCATGGTTCACCGCCGCAGCGCATTTCATGGGAACGAACTACATTGTGAAGGTTTTCGAGATCGGTCTTTTCGCCGGTTTCATCATTCACATTTTCCTCGGGATCCTCCTGCAGGTTCAGAACTGGATGGCCCGGCCTGTGCGGTATATGGTCACCAACAAGACCGAAACCCCGTTCCTGTCGAAATACATGATTTACACCGGGGGCATCGTATTGATCTTCCTGGTCATCCACTTCATGAATTTCTATCTCATCAAACTCGGATGGGTTTCAAATTCCAATGTTTCCGCGGAAGGAGAACCGGACTTCTATGTCATTGCGCAGCAGTTGTTTGCCATCAAGGCATACTCCATCCTGTATATCATCCTGTTCGTGGTCCTTGGTTTCCACCTCAACCAGGCGTTCCAGGCGGCATTGCAGACGCTCGGCATTAACCATCCGCAGTATTCGACCTGCCTCAGCAGGTTTGGAACTTTCTACGCGATCATTGTTCCCCTAGGCTTTATCATCATTCCCATTTATTTTTTACTTATCCGTTAGTCATCATGGCTGAATTAAATTCAAAGATTCCCAAAGGTTCGCTTACCTCAAAATGGAGCCATTATAAAGACCATCAGAATCTCGTAAACCCTAGCAACAAGCGCAAACTTGATGTCATCATCGTGGGTACCGGCCTGGCCGGGGCTGCTGCTGCAGCTTCGCTCGGTGAGATGGGCTTCAATGTGAAAATTTTCTGTTACCAGGATTCCCCTCGCCGCGCGCACAGCATCGCAGCCCAGGGCGGGATTAATGCGGCCAAGAATTACCCGAACGACGGCGACAGTATTTACCGTCTCTTTTACGATACCATTAAAGGCGGCGATTACCGGGCCCGTGAAGCCAATGTGTATCGTCTCGCCGAAGTAAGCAACAGCATCATCGACCAATGTGTGGCACAGGGAGTTCCTTTTGCCCGCGAATACGGCGGATCGCTTGAAAACCGATCTTTTGGAGGGGCACAGGTTTCCCGTACATTTTTCGCCCGCGGACAAACCGGGCAGCAGTTGCTCCTCGGGGCTTACGGCGCACTCAGCCGCCAGATAAAACTGGGAACAGTCAAACTTTACGACCGCCATGAAATGATGGATGTCGTGATTGTCGACGGGAAAGCACGCGGAATCATCGCCCGCGACCTCATCACCGGCAAACTTGAGCGTCATTTTGGCCATGCCGTGGTAGTTGCCACCGGCGGATACGGAAACGTCTTTTACCTTTCAACCAATGCCATGGGCTCGAATGGCAGCGCAATCTGGCAGATGTTTAAGAAAGGTGCCTATTTTGCCAACCCCTGCTTCACACAGATTCACCCCACCTGCATCCCGGTTCACGGTGACTTTCAGTCGAAACTCACCCTGATGAGCGAAAGCCTGCGAAACGACGGCCGCATCTGGGTTCCCAAACGGAAAGAAGATGCCGAAGCACACCGCCACGGGAAGCTGAAGGCAAACGACATTGCAGAAGAAAACCGCGATTATTTTCTCGAACGCCGGTATCCGGCTTTTGGGAACCTGGTTCCCCGCGATGTGGCATCGCGTGCCGCCAAGGAACGCTGTGATGCCGGGTTTGGCGTTGGCGAAACAGGCCTGGCAGTATTCCTCGATTTCAAAGAGGCCATCGGGCGACTGGGCAAAAATGTGATTGAAGAGCGGTATGGCAACCTCTTCCAGATGTATGAAAAGATCGTGGACGAAAATCCATATATAAACCCCATGATGATCTACCCCGCCGCACATTACACCATGGGCGGCTCCTGGGTTGATTATGAGCTGCAAACCACGGTCACTGGATTGTTCTGTGCAGGCGAATCAAACTTCTCCGACCATGGAGCCAACCGCCTGGGCGCATCCGCACTGATGCAGGGACTGGCCGACGGCTATTTTGTACTTCCGTATACCATTCAGAATTACCTTTCCGGAGAAATCCGTGTTGCACGGATGTCAACGGAAAAGGCCGAATTTGCCGAAGCTGAGCAGGGAGTTTATTCCCGCCTCGAGAAGCTGATGGCTGTTAAAGGAAGTCGATCGGTCGATTATTTCCACAAGGAGCTCGGCAAGATCATGTGGGAATACGTGGGCATGGCTCGCAACGTTGACGGACTGAAGAAAGCCATTGAACTGATAAAAAAATTACGTGCCGAATTCTGGAAAGATGTCAGGATCCCCGGGACCCTTTACGAAGTGAACACCGAACTGGAGAAAGCAAACCGCGTGGCCGACTTCCTGGAATTAGGAGAACTGATGGCCTGCGACGCCCTCAACCGGAATGAAAGCTGCGGCGGCCATTTCCGCGAAGAATACCAGACCGAAGAAGGCGAATGCAAGCGCAATGACGAGGAATACAAGTATGTGGCAGCTTGGGAATACAAAGGAGAAGGAGAATTTTTACTGCACAAGGAACCGCTCGAATATGAGGAGATTGAAGTCAAACAGAGGGTATACAAATAATCAGCAATTTACGATTCACGATTTACGATTCACGATTTTAAAAGTATAATATATGAAATTGACGCTGAAAATCTGGAGACAGAAGGATGCGAAATCCGCTGGTAAGTTTGTCACATATCCCCTCGATAACATTTCGCCGAATTGTTCTTTCCTGGAGATGCTGGACATTTTGAATGAAGAACTGATCAACAGGAATGACGATCCGGTCGTTTTTGACCACGACTGCCGCGAAGGCATCTGCGGGATGTGCAGCTTATACATCAACGGCAGGCCGCATGGCCCCGATGATGCGGTTACTGCATGCCAGCTGCACATGCGGAAGTTCAAAAACGGCGATACCATTGTGATTGAACCCTGGAGAGCCAAACCATTCCCGGTGATAAAGGACCTGATGGTTGACCGTTCGGCGTTTGACAAGATCATCCAGGAAGGCGGGTATGTTTCAGTAAATACCGGGGGCGCTGCCGAAGCCAACAACATCCTGGTGGGCAAGGAAAATTCAGAACTGGCCATGGATGCTGCATCCTGCATTGGATGCGGGGCCTGTGTTGCCGCATGTAAAAACGCATCTGCAATGCTCTTCGTTTCCGCTAAAATATCCCAGTTTGCGCTGTTGCCGCAGGGACAAATCGAAGCCAAACAACGCGTGAAAAAGATGGTAAAGATGATGGACGAACTCGGCTTCGGCAATTGTACCAACACCTATGCCTGTGAAGCGGAGTGTCCGAAACTGATTTCGCGCTCGAACATTGCGCGGATGAACCGTGAGTTCATGTGTGCGAAGGTGATCTGACAAATTGTTAATAACTTCTTTTATTTTCCGTATTACCTTTTACCTCTGAACCGGATTAAGCCATAAATACATTATGGCACACATGATCCGCTTTAAAATGGTTGAAATTGATTCCAGCATCAGTTTCAGAGGCAAAAACAAAAGAACGCTGAAACACCCGGTCCGTTCCATATCGCTTGTCCCGGAAACAAAGCCTCCCGTCAGTCATCACGACCTGTATGCCCTGCCTGAAATTTTCTGGCAATGACGCTGTACAAATCCCACTACCGCGTTGAATCATCGCGCCATCCAACCTGGGATTATCATTCTCCTAGTTGGTATTTTGTGACCATCTGCACCAAAAACAGGATTCGTTATTTCGGATCGGTTAAAAATAAAAGGATGGAATTGTCACCAATCGGCAAAATTGCCAGGTGTGAATTGTTGAAAACCCCTGAAATCAGGAACGACGTCGTTATCGATGCATGGGTGATCATGCCCGATCATATCCACGTGGTTTATCGGATTTTGGCACCACCGGAAACGATGACCACGCCAATGGCGGTGACCGCGTCAACCGTATTGACGGCGTCAACCGTATTGACGGCGTCGACCGTATTGACGGCGTCGACCGTATTGACGGCGTCGACCGTAGAGACGGCGTCGACCGTATTGACGGCGTCGACCGTATTGACGGCGTCGACCGTAGAGACGCACCGCTGTGCGTCTCTATCCACCGGCAAACCTGCCGGTGGACAAAAAAACCAATTCGGCCCCCAATCCTGCAATTTGCCGGCCATCGTCCGCGGATTTAAATCAATGGTGAAACGGTGGACCAATCTGAATTGCGTTGAATTCCAATGGCAGGCCCGATACCATGATCACATAATCCGAAATAATGCGGAATTAGATCGCATCCGGCAGTATATCAGGAATAACGAAGCAGCATGGGGCAAAAAATCGAAAATTCAATAATTTCCGGTAAATTTGTGCAGAAGATATAGACAAGATTAACATGAACCACAAAGGCCGCAAAGTACGGCACAAAGGCGCACGAAGAATTTGAAATTCAGCGAAATACAGGGAAATAAACAAATAAAACGAAAACTGGTTCAGACTGTTCTGGACCAGCGGGTCAGCCATGCCCAACTGTTCTTCGGGCCCGAAGATAGCAGCAAACTGGCACTGGCTGTTGCATACGCCCAGTTCATCAATTGCACCAACAAGCAGGGAATACCTGCCAGCCCCAGTTCAGAACCCCGGACCGATAGCCTTCCCGATTCCTGCGGCACCTGCCCCTCCTGTGTTAAATACCAGAAAATTGCCCATCCCGATCTGCATTTTATTTACCCGGTGACCAACACGAAAAAAGTCACAAGTAAAGCGCAGAGCAAACATTTCATGGACGAATGGCGGCATTTCCTGCTCGACAACAACTTCGCAGCCGGATTGCAAAGCTGGTACGAAGCCATCGGCATTGAAAACAAACAGGGGCTCATCAATGCGCTTGACTGCAACGAGATCATCACGACGCTGAGCTACAAAAGCTATGAGTCCGATTATAAGGTCATGATCATATGGATGGTGGAAAAACTCTTTTACGCCGCAGCACCCAAAATACTCAAAATCCTTGAGGAGCCGCCTGAAAAGACGCTCTTCATCCTTATCTCCGAAGAACCTGATCAGATCATCAACACAATCCTGTCGCGTACACTGATGGTCAGGATTCCCGCAGATCCTGCCGGGAAACATGCCACAGATGAAGACGACTCAATCCATTTCGTTGCTTTCCGCCAGTGGATGAGGGCATGTTATGCCGCAAAAGTGCCCGACCTGATCAAATTTGCCTCCGACATTTCCAAAACAGGCAGGGAGAAACAAAAAAGTTTCCTGATCTATTCCCTGAAAACAATAGGACTCTGCGCTTCCCGCAATTACCTTGGACGGCTGCCTGCTGGCATTGACGGCGAAGAACTTAAATTTATTACCGATTTTTCGCCCTTTATCAGGCCGGAAAACCTGAACGGGTTCAACGAATTGCTCAACGAGGCAATTTACCATATTGAACGCAACGCCCATCCCGGAACCCTGTTCCTCGACCTGTCCCTTAAAATTGTCAGGCTTTTCAAACCGAATTTTGTATCTTTGTAAGGTTTTATGACGGAAATGGAGCAAACGGAAAGCCTGCCTGTTGAACCCGGGGAAACTCAGCCACAGGAAATAGTTGTTGAAGAAACTGATTTTTTTGAATTCAGGCAGCCGAGGTTGCCTGAAAACCCGTTTTTAAGCCGGGGCTGCTGCCAGTCGCCAAAACCGTATCATAAGAACGAAATGGCTTTCCAGCATCGCTGCAGTAAATTCGATTCGTACGACTGGCTGAAAACCATTCCCCCGGTTTCCGACAACATTGCCTCGAATGTCGTGGAAGTGCGTTTTAAAAACAGCCGTAAAGATTATTTCTCAGTCCCGCCCGATTTGATTCCTGCAGTCGGGGATATTGTTGCAGTGGAAGCTTCTCCCGGCCACGACATCGGCATTGTTAGCATGGCCGGCGAAATGGCCCGTTTTCAGCTGCACCGCAAACATGTACCTTCATCAACGGAGGACTTCAAAAAAGTCTATCGGAAAGCCCGCCTCACCGACATTGAAAAATGGATCTCGGCAGTTGAATCTGAAACTTCGACCATGTTCAGAGCCCGCGAAATCGCCGAAAACCTGGGATTATCGATGAAGATAAATGATGTTGAAATCCAGGGGGATAACACAAAAGCGATTTTTTATTACACGGCCGAAGACCGGGTCGATTTTCGGGAACTGATCAAACTCCTTGCCGAAGAATTCAAAGTACGTATCGAGATGCGGCAAATCGGGGCCAGGCAGGAAGCCAGCCGCCTGGGAGGAATCGGATCATGCGGCAGGGAACTGTGCTGTGCCACCTGGATGAGCGACTTCAAATCCGTCACCACGAATGCAGCAAGGGTTCAGCAGCTTTCGCTGAATCCGCAGAAACTGGCCGGGCAATGCGGAAAACTTAAATGCTGCCTCAACTACGAATACGATACCTATGTGGATGCCCTGAAAGGCATACCGAATACTGAACTCCGCCTGAAAACGAAACGCGGTGATGCATTCCATCAAAAAACCGATATTTTCCAGAAAATGCTCTGGTATTCTTACATCACTGATCCGGGGAATCTCATCGCCATCGCGGTTGACAAGGTGTTTGAAATCCTAGAGGATAACAAAAAAGGGATTTTACCTGAAAAACTTGAAGATTTTACCCAGGTAATTGAGAAAAAAACGGCTTTTGAGAGTGGCGCCGTCCAGGACGACCTTACCCGATTCGACCATTTATAAACCTTCCGTTTCTATCAACTGAGCATGACCCGGAACCCGGAAAACAAAACACACCTGTTGATGCTTTTTCTGCTGATGGTGGTCATGATATCCTGTGATTCGAACCGCATATTCGAAGAGCATGTTGCCCTGGAAAAAGGGACATGGAATGTAAAGAACAAGCTTCAGTACGATGTTCAGATATCAAACCTTGTCAACCGTTACAACATGTACCTGAATGTTCGCAACGGCCCTGAATATCCTTACAGCAACCTTTTCCTGTTTATGAATACCGTTTCACCCGACGGAAAAATATCCAGGGACACTGTTGAACTCACCCTGGCGGATTTCGACGGCCGGTGGCTGGGCTCGGGCATGTCCAGCATCAAATTCAGCAGGTTTTTGTTTCACACGGGTATACGGTTCACACAGGCAGGTTCCTACCGGTTTATACTGGAACAGGCCATGCGCGTGAATGAACTGAAGGGCATATACGATATCGGCATCCGTATTGAAAAACAATAATTTTTTCGACAACCACATATCAGAATTTAAGTAAAATGCCTGTTTCATCGGTCAGCAAATCACAAATAAAAAAATACCTGAAAGGATTCTGGGCATCCTATCTCGTTGTGATTGGCCTGATTGCGTTATTCTTCATCTGCGTCGGCTTCGGATTGTTTGGTTCGATGCCATCCTTTGAAGAGCTTGAAAATCCGAAAAGCAACCTCGCCACGGAGGTCATCTCCTCAGATGGAAAACTCCTGGGAAAATATTACATCGAAAACCGCTCCAACACCCATTACCAGGAATTGTCGCCCAACGTGATCAATGCGCTGATTGCCACGGAAGACGCCCGCTTTGAGAAACATTCCGGGATCGATGCGATCGCCATTTTCAGGGTTTTCTGGGGAATGGCATCGGGTGCATCCAAAGGCGGCGGCTCGACCATCACCCAGCAACTGGCCAAAAACCTTTTTCCCCGCAAGCAGGACCGGTCACCTGTCGAAACGGCGCTCATCAAATTCAAGGAGTGGATCACGGCCGTAAAACTTGAACGCAATTATTCCAAGGATGAAATCCTGGCCATGTACCTGAATACGGTTGATTTCGGCAGCCAGTCATACGGAATCAAATCTGCAGCCAAAACCTATTTCAACAAAGAGCCTGCACAGCTAAATGTCGAAGAAGCTGCCATGCTCGTGGGAATCCTGAAGGCGCCCACATGGTTCAGCCCGGTACGCAATCCCGCCAGGGCATTTGACCGCCGCAACACGGTGATGCACCAGATGTTAAAATATGATTACATCACCCAGTCAGAATTTGATTCGCTGAAATCATCTCCGGTTGATATGACCAATTACAGGCTGCAGGATCATACTACCGGCATTGCAACCTATTTCCGCGAATACCTCCGGATGGTCCTTGCCGAATGGTGTACCCAGAATCCGAAAGAAGACGGCACCCCTTACAATCTTTACCGCGACGGGCTGAAAGTGCATACCACCATCAATTACAGGATGCAGGAACACGCCGAAGCCGCCATGCTTGAATACCTTGGCAAGGAATTGCAGCCGGCTTTTTTCAAGCACTGGAAGGGTGTCCCCAATGCCCCGTTCGCCTTTGAAGGAGCCACGGCAAAAAAAGAGACTGAAAACCTGATGCTCTCGGCAATGCGCCGTACTGACCGGTATGCCCACGATAAAACCGGCGGAAAAACCGATGCCCAGATTCTCCAGGAATTCAAAGTCCCTTCTAAAATGCGGGTCTTTTCATACCGGGGAGAGATCGATACGGTGATGACGCCCATGGACTCGATCCGTTATTATAAATATTTCCTGCAATCGGGGCTGATGTCGATGGATCCGCTGAACGGCCAGGTAAGGGCCTATGTCGGCGGCATCAATTATCGTTTTTTCCAGTACGACCACGTAAAGCTCAGCAAACGCCAGGTGGGGTCAACCTTTAAACCATTCCTCTATACGCTTGCCATGCAGGAGGGAGAATCGCCATGTTCGCTGTATCCCAATGTTCAGCCGGTGATCGACCTTGGGAACGGGGAAGTGTGGGCGCCCGAAAATGCCAGCGAGGAGCGCCTCGGCCAGCAGGTCACGCTCAAATGGGCGCTTGCCAACTCAAACAACTGGGTTTCCGGGCAGCTCATCCGCAAATATTCGCCCAAAGCGGTGGTGGCCATGGCGCATAAAATGGGCGTTACCAGCGACATCCCGGTGGTCTATTCCATTGCACTTGGATCCTGTGACATCAGCCTGTACGAAATGGTCGGCGCGATGAGCGTGTTTGCCAACAAGGGCGTTTTTATCGAACCCAGCTTTATCACCCGCATCGAGGATAAGAACGGCAATGTGCTGCAGAATTACAATGCAAAATCGCAGGAAGTCATCAGCGAGGAAACGGCATACCTGATGATCCAGCTGATGAAGGGAGTTGTGGACGGCGGAACCGGTGTAAGGCTGAGATACAAGTATGGACTTGACAACCCGATTGCAGGAAAAACAGGCACTACCCAGAACCAGAGCGACGGGTGGTTCATGGGGATCACACCCGACCTGGTGACAGGCGTATGGGTTGGCTGCGAGGACCGTGCCGCGCATTTCAGGAGCATCACCCTGGGGCAGGGTGCCAACATGGCCCTGCCCATCTGGGGCCTTTACATGCAGCGAATATATGCCGATGCCGGCCTCCATTATTCCAAACGTGATTTCGACCCTCCCAAAAATCCCCTCAATGTTGACCTGGATTGCGGTGATGAAAATGCCCCGGGCCCGGTAAAAGGCACAAAAAAGAAGCAGGTAATCGACACCGATGAGTTCTAACTTCCCACCCAATTTCGAACAAAAGCTGGGATTTGACGCGATCCGCCAGATGCTTCATGACGCCTGCCTGTCGACACTTGGCCAACAATGGGTCCGCAAGATGGGATTTTCGGCCGATGCCGGTGAAATTCACACCGCACTTTTACAGACGGCAGAACTGAAAGCGATCCTGCAGTTCGAGGAGAAGTTTCCTTCCCAGGATTATTATGACCTTGTCCCGGAACTGCTCCGTATCCGGATACCGGGCACATACATGGAAACGGACCAGCTTTCCGAGCTTAAACTCTCTGTTTCCACCATCGCCGGGCTGCTCCGCTTCCTGGAGGAAAAACAGGAAAAATTCCCCACCTTATACGCACTGGCGGATGATGCCGGATCAGGCAGCGGTTATTCCCCCATCGCTTCCATCCCTTTGCTGCAATCCATCATGCACCAGGTTGAAAGCATCGTCGACGACAAATCCGAGGTAAGAGATTCCGCATCGCCTGAACTGAACAGGATCAGAAAGGAAAAATCCAGGCTGCTTTCATCCGTGGAAAACAGGATCGTGCAGAGCTTCAAACTGGCCCGGCAAAATGGCTGGACCCCGGATGACGCGGAAGTGACCATCAGAAACGGGCGGCTCGTCATTCCCATGATCAGCACCCACAAGCGGAAGATCATGGGCTTCGTACACGACGAATCAGCCACCGGCCAGACCGTGTATGTCGAACCCGCTGAAATCTTTGAAACCAACAACGAGATCAGGGAACTCGATTATGCCGAACGCCGCGAAATCATAAGGATCCTCATCGAATTCGCCCGGAATATCCGCCCGGATATCGACATGCTGATCCATGCCTACCAGTTCCTCGGGAAAATTGACTTCATCAGGGCGAAAGCAAGGTTTGCCATTTCGGTGAACGGAACCAACCCCATCCATCATCCCCAACCGGGTACCGGCGAACCGCTGGCATTTTCGTGGCGCAAGGCCACCCATCCCCTGCTCTTTCTCTCGCATCAGAAGCAAAAAAAGGAGGTGACCCCCCTCGACCTCGCCCTGAACCCCGGCCAGCGTATCCTGATCATCTCGGGACCGAATGCAGGGGGAAAATCGGTGTGCCTGAAAACCGTGGGCCTTGTTCAGTATATGTTCCAGTGCGGGTTGCTCCCGCCGGTGAAGGAGGATTCGGAGTTTTGCATTTTCCATAAGATTTTTATCGACATCGGCGACGAACAATCCATTGACAACGACCTCAGCACCTATTCGTCCAAACTCATCAACCTTAAGTATTTCATTGAACACATCGATGCGCAATCGCTTTTCCTGATCGATGAAATGGGTACGGGAACCGACCCCTCGCTTGGGGGCGCCATTGCCGAAGCCACGCTCGAAGCGCTGAATGCCGGGCAAGCCATGGGGGTTGTAACAACACACTATTCCAACCTGAAGCTGCTTGCATCCCGCGAACAGGGAATTGTCAACGGCGCGATGCTGTATGACCTGAAAAAACTAAAGCCGCTGTTCCAGCTTAAAATCGGCAAACCGGGAAGTTCGTTCGCACTCGAAATTGCGCATGAGATCGGGTTTCCCGAAGATGTTCTTCAAAAAGCGCGGTTAAAAACAGGAAAAAGCCAGCTGGACTTTGACCGTGAACTGCAGAACCTGGAAGTTGAAAAACAGGAGATCACACAAAAGAGTACGGAGTTAAGGGTTGCCGATGATTTTTTGGCGGAACTGATCGGGAAATACGAAAAACTCACTGCCGACCTCGAATCAAAGAAGAAGGAAATTCTTTTGAAAGCGAAGGAAGAAGCCCGCCAACTGCTCGACAATTCGAATAAAATTATTGAAAAAACGATCAAAGAGATCCGCGAATCACAGGCTGAAAAATCACGCACAAAGGAAATCCGCCTGGAATTATCCGAAATAAAGGAAAAACTTTTGCAATCCCCCATCCCGAATCCCGAATCCCCTATCCCAAATCCCGAATCCCAAATCCCGAATCCCGAATCCCGAATCCCAAATCCCCCATCCCTCAAACCCGGCCTTATCGGCAGCGAAGCGAAACCCCACCGGTTCCAGTCCTATTTCGACGACCTCAACACCAAACTCATAAACTTCTCCCTCACCCTCGATCTCCGGGGCAAGAGAGTGGACGAAGCGCAGTCTCTTCTATTACGCTACATCGATGATGCCATCCTGTGCTCCATTTCCGAAGTACGGATACTGCACGGGAAAGGCAATGGCGTGCTGAGGCAGGTAACCCGGGACTACCTCCGCTCTCAGAAAGAGGTAAAATCAGCTCATGACGCCCCCCTTGAAAGCGGCGGCGCCGGCATCACCGTTGTGTCGTTCCGGTAAATCTTCGCCTCTATTCCAACCCTTAGGGAATAAAATCCAAAAATTGTAACATTCTTCATATTTTGGCATAACTTTATTGAGTTATAAACCGGAAAGAAATGAAAACAATCATTCAACTCTTACTGTTATTGGCTCCAGCAGTTGTTTTCCCGCAATTAACCTTTGAGCCCTTTTCTCCGGCGGGCTGCATCTGGCAAACCGTAGGAAATCAAGGTTTCTCGGCAGGAACCATCAATTATACAAGCCTGGCCATCCAGCCAGTAAGTGAGCAGCCTTATGTTGCCTATGTTGACATTCCCGCCGGCCCCGGGAATGTTGGTCCTGCCACGGTTATGAGATTTGACGGAAGCAACTGGGTAAACGTGGGAAACGCAGGCTTCACAACAGTTGACGTTGGTTATCCCAGCCTTGCGTTCGGTCCGGGAGGGGTCCCGTATCTTGCCTACGGTGCAACATGTACCGCTCCCAACCAGGCCACGGTGATGAAGTTTGTCGAAAACAGCTGGTTCCCGGTAGGAATCGGAGGTTTCTCCGATGGGCAGACAGCTTTTACCAGCCTGGCATTCAGCCCTGCAGGTCAGCCTTATGTTGCCTTTATGGACATGGCCAATTCCAATAAAACCACCGTGATGAAATTTGACGGAACCAACTGGGTAAATGTTGGCATTCCGGGTTTTTCTGCAGGGGAAGCCTGGTATGAAAATATCGGGTTCAGTGCTTCGGGGGATCCCTACATTTCCTATTGGAATTTTTCCGACGGACAACGTGCAACCGTTATGAAATTCAATGGAACAGACTGGGTATTTGTTGGAACCCGTTATTGCACAGAAGGGTGTGGTGAAGATCCGTCACTTGCTGTACATCCTTCCGATGGCCAGCCCTACCTTGCATACTCCGATACCGCCAACGCTTATAAAGCAACTGTTATCAGATTCGACGGATCCGCATGGGTTAATGTCGGTAATACGGGATTCTCAACCGGGCAGGCTTCGGCCATCAAACTTGCTTTCAGCCCGTCGGGCCAGCCAATTGTTTTTTATTGGGATAATTATCTGACCAATTCAGTGGTGAAGAAGTTTGACGGTACCAACTGGGTAAATACAGGAAATCAGGGCTTCACCGGAGGGTATATCACGTTTACAAGTCTGGCTGTCAGTCCGTCCGGGATACCCTTTGTGGCATATCAGGATTATATGAATTCAGATAAAGCGACCGTGATGAAATATGATTTCCCGGTTGGTCTGAATGAGAACCAGGCACGAGGGCCGGTCTGCTACCCAAACCCGGCAACAATAGTCCTTCATGTTAATCTGTCAAATATACCTTGCGAAAAAAAAGTTATAGAAATTCATAACATGCAGGGTCAGATGGTCTCATTCTTTCATACTTCTGCGGATAAATTCACATTGAACACACAGGATTATCCTGTCGGAATCTACACATTGACCATCCGAACAAAAAATTCAAACGACATCACCAGGTTTTGTAAATATTGAAAATCAAATTACTGAGTCCTCGCTGCAAAATATTTTTCGCCACCAATACGCCAGGACGCTATAAAATAAGTACTTTGCGAGTTTGTGTCTTTGCTGTAAACATACCTCATTCAAAATGAAAAAAAACACTGCCCGCATCCTGTTCACCATTATCATGTTATGTTCAGCCCGGATTTCATTATGCCAGGAGAAGTACGTGACGGGATACATCCTTACCCTGCACGGGGATACAGTTTTCGGAGAGGTTGATTACCGCAACTGGGAGAAAAATCCCGGTAAAATATACTTTAAGGAAAAATCGGGCAAGGATAAATCCGGTTTTGGCCCGATGGACATCAAAGGGTTTGGAGTCAAAGATGAGATTTATGAGAGCGCCATCGTGGAAACGGAAACAAGCCCTTTCAACACGCCGGAGCTGGACTACAACAGTGCCCTGACCCTGGTAAAAGATACGGCCTTCCTGCAGGTGATGGTCAGAGGGACTAAAAGCCTTTATTATTATAAACCCGGATCAGGTAAAGAACAATTCTACATCAAACGGGATTCATCATTCGAATTGCTGATCCATAAAAAATATCTCAAGGACCATGATGACCGGACCGTCATCGTTGAAAACAAAAAATACGTCGGGCAACTGGCCATCTACCTGAATGACTGTCCGGCGATCCAGCAGAAAGCCAACGGAGCTGATTATAAAAAGAGCAGCCTGGAAGGTTTATTTCTTGACTATTATAAATGCATGATGACCGGAATGTCATTTCATAAAAAAACGGCAAAAGTGGCTGTCGCGTTCGGGGTGCTGGCCGGTGTTTCAATGACTTCAGTGAAATTCCGAAGCACTGATTCAGAGTATTTCGATTATCTCATAAATGCAGGGTATAAGCCGTCGGTAAATTTCTCCGCCGGGTTGTTTATGGATGTTATCCTTGCCGGAAACCAGGGAAAATGGTCCATTTACAATGAATTGATCCTGTCGTCCTATAAAATCGATGGCAGGTATGATGAGTACGTGAATGAAAACAAGTATGCAATCACCTACACCACACTGGGATATTCGTATGTCAAGATGAACAACATGCTCCGGTTCAAATATCCTGTCGGAAAATTCTTCCTTTTTCTGAATGCCGGAATATCAAACGGATATGCTGTTTCGGAAACCAATTACATGAGGAGGGAGTCCAGACTATTTACGCAGGTACGCATTGAAGAAGGGAAGGCACTCAACGAAACCCGTAGATATGAGATGGGGCTCATCGCCGGACTCGGCACGAAATTCTGGAAATTTTCTTTTGAGATCAGGTACGAAAACGGGAATGGCATGTCAGCATACACTGCTCTGAAATCTACGGCAAACCGGTTGTATTGCTTGCTGGGATACCGATTTTAAACAGCTATAAAACCCCTCGCCTTTTCCAGGGCTGCAGGGATTCCTGCCGGATTTTTACCTCCGGCTGTCGCAATATGTGGCTGTCCGCCGCCTCCGCCCTGGATCTCTTTGGCCAGCTCCCGGATGATGCTTCCGGCATTGAGTTTACGTACATTCACGAGATTTTCAGAGAGCATTACCGTGAGCGTTGCCTTTCCGTCGGCTTCGGTCGCCAGGACCAGGAATAAATCCGGGATCGATGCATTCAGCTCATAGGCAAGATTCTTGACCGTTTCCGCATCCAGGTCTACTTTTGCCGTCAGGAAATTAACCCCGTTGTAATGCTGTACCTGGCTTTTGAACTCATCTTTAAGCTGCTGGATTTTCAACTTGCCCAGCTCGGTAACCTGCTTTTTCAGTTCAAGATTTTCATTGAGTAAATTATTTACTCCCTTTAACAGGTCTTTTGGATTTTTCAGCAGGTCGCTGATTTCTCCCAGGAGCATTTCGCGTGAATTCCAGTATTCGTCTGCTTTTTCTGCGGTAATGGCTTCGATGCGCCGGATGCCTGCGGCAATTCCACTCTCGGATAAGATTTTAAACCGGCCGATCTGCCCGGTGGAAGGAACATGCGTACCTCCGCACAACTCCACGGAATACGATGGATCAAAGGTGATTACGCGGACCAGGTCGCCGTATTTTTCGCCGAAAAGCGCCATCGCTCCCATCGATTTTGCCTGTGCTACCGGAACAGCCCGGTCCTCCTTAATCGCAATGTTTTCGCGGATCTTTTCATTCACGATTGTTTCTACCTGTGCGATTTCTTCGGCGGTCATCTTTGCAAAGTGCGTAAAATCGAACCTGAGCCGGTTTTCATCCACCAGGGAGCCCTTTTGTTCCACGTGCGTGCCAAGCACATTCCGCAGGGCTGCATGCATCAGGTGAGTGACCGAATGATTGTTTTCCGTATTTTTCCGCTTTACCGGGTCAACCCTGGCAATCATCGGCGCTGACGGATCCGGAGGCAAAGACCTGGCAATATGTATAATGAGTTCATTCTCTTTCACCGTGTCGGTAATCTCAACTGTATCGTCCCCGGCCATCAGCCATCCCCTGTCACCAACCTGTCCGCCCGATTCGGCATAAAAAGGTGTACGTGCCAGCACAATGTGATATAGTTCTTCTCCCTTGGCAACAACCTTCCTGTATTTTGTGATCACGGTTTCGCCCCGGAGCTGCTCGTACCCCGTAAACTCAGGCATTCCCGCATCTTCGATGAGCGTAACCCAATCGGATGTATCAACAACGGCATCCTGCCGTGAACGGGCTTTCTGGGCAGCCAGTCCTTTGGAAAATCCCTCCATGTCGACCGTCCAGCCGATCTCCCTGGCCATGAGTTCGGTGAGATCGATGGGAAAACCAAATGTGTCGTAGAGTTCAAATGCGAAGGTGCCGTCGATGATGTGTGACGCGTGACGCGTGACGCGTGACAATTCTTCAGACGGCATGCCGCCGGCTTCCATGGCACCTGCCCCTCCCTGTTTGGGGAGGGGTTGGGGTGGGGCAACAAAAGCATTGAAGCGCTGGATGCCGGTCGACAACGTCCTCAGAAAAGTGGCCTCTTCTTCCCGTATCACGTTGATTACGAGCTCTTTTTGGGCGACAAGTTCCGGAAAAACGTTTCCCATCTGGCCGATCAGGACATGGACAAGTTCATGGATGAACGGTTCCCTGAAATCAAGGAAAGCATATCCATACCTGACCGCCCTGCGCAGGATCCGCCGGATCACATACCCGGCCTTGACATTCGATGGCAACTGCCCGTCGGCAATGGCGAATGCGATCGCCCTGAGGTGATCCGCGATCACGCGCATGGCGATGTCGGCCTTCGGTTCCTTCCCGTAAACCAACCCTGCATTTTTCGCTATTGCCTGTATGATCGGCTGGAATACATCGGTGTCGTAATTTGATTTGGTTCCCTGCAGCACCATGCACAGGCGTTCAAATCCCATCCCGGTGTCAACATGCTTTGCCGGGAGTTCAACAAGCTGTCCGCTTGCAAGCCGGTTATACTGGATGAATACAAGGTTCCAAATCTCGATGACATGCGGGTCGCCCTTATTCACAAGTTCCTTCCCGGGAATTCTTAATTTTTCTGCCTGGCTGCGGATGTCGGCGTGGATTTCGGAACAGGGTCCGCAAGGGCCGGTATCGCCCATTTCCCAGAAATTATCCTTCTTTGATCCCAGCAGGATCCGCTCTTCCGGGATGTGCTGTTTCCAGAAATCAAATGCTTCATGGTCGCGGCTCAGCCCTTCCTTTTCATCACCCTCAAAAACAGTGACATAGAGACATTCCTTGTCGATCTTCAGCACATCCGTAAGCAGTTCCCATCCCCAGGCAATGGCCTCTTTCTTGAAGTAGTCGCCAAATGACCAGTTGCCAAGCATTTCGAACATGGTATGGTGATAGGTGTCGTGGCCAACTTCCTCGAGATCATTGTGTTTTCCCGAAACGCGAAGACATTTCTGGGTATCGGCCACGCGCTTGAATTTTCCCTCCTGGTTCCCCAGGAATATGTCCTTGAACTGGTTCATCCCTGCATTGGTAAACATCAGAGTAGGGTCGTTCTTCACAACCATGGGCGCGGAAGGAACGATTGCATGCTGTTTTTCCCTGAAGAAATCGAGAAACGCCTGGCGGATATCTGTATTATTCATCTATATTTTTGATTAACAAATCATTAACAATCTTTAACATTTTTTAGAGCCCGAAAACGGCTGCAAAGTTAATTATTTACTTAATTTTGTAGCTGTTAGCCTGCCTGTTTTGAATAATTCTTTATTTACCTGTTGATGAGCAAGGTAAAGTACAAATTCAATAAAAAGTCTTTAACCTTCGACCGCGTCCAAACGACGATGCGGAAGCGGTTGCTCTATTTCTTTTCGCACCTTTCAACGGGTGTTGTATTTGCTGCCGTGGTGCTGGTCGTGGCGTACAACTTCCTGGATTCCCCTAAAATGAAAGCGCAGAAGCGGGAAATCGACCAGATGAAACTGCAATACCAGCTTCTGAACGACCAGCTCGACAAGGTTACCAAAATCCTTGCCGATCTCCAGGACAGGGATGACAATATTTACCGGGTGATCTTTGAGGCGGATCCGATTCCCAATTCGATCCGATCGGCAGGAATTGGCGGAATCGACCGCTACGAAGCACTGAAGGGATACTCAAATTCCGACCTCATCATCGAGACTGAGAAAAACATGGACAAAATCCTTGGAAAACTCTATGTTCAGTCAAAATCGTTTGATGAAGTGTTCAACCTTGCAAAAAACAAGGAGCGGATGCTGGTCTCGATCCCGGCCATTCAACCTGTTAACAACAAAGACCTGAAGAGGATCGGTTCCTATTTCGGCGCAAGGATGGACCCGTTCTACAAAGTCCGGAAGTTTCATGAAGGAATGGATTTTTCGGCAACCGTAGGCACTGAAATCTATGCGACCGGCAATGGCACCATAACGGATGCCGGCCGCGATGTTCAGGGAGGGTATGGCAATGAAATAAGGATTGATCACGGCTATAATTACCAGACTGTTTATGCCCACCTGTCGCGGATCTTCGTGAAACCCGGCCAGAAAATTCTGCGTGGACAAATCATTGGTTATGTGGGAAATACAGGAAAATCAACTTCTCCCCACCTGCATTACGAGGTAAGGAAAAACCATGTGCCGGTAAACCCGATTTATTTCTTTTTCAATGACATTACCGCGGACCAGTTCAAGCAGATGCTGGAACTGTCGGCCCGCCCTTCACAAACCATGGATTAGTGAGCAAACCGATGTTAAAAGTAAACAGAAAAG
Organism: bacterium; assembly: GCA_037141055.1. Classification (GTDB taxonomy): domain Bacteria; phylum Bacteroidota; class Bacteroidia; order Bacteroidales; family FEN-979; genus CAIVAT01. The sequence goes on from JBAXDH010000030.1 coordinate 26,220, forward strand.
TTGAAAAAGTATATTATTCGATCGGCGAAGTAGCTGAATTGTTTGATGTTAACACTTCACTGATACGCTTCTGGGAAAAAGAATTTGACATTCTCAAGCCCATGAAGAATAAGAAAGGAAACCGGTTGTTCACACAAAAGGACCTGGATAATCTTCGTATCATTTACCACCTGGTAAAAGAGCGGGGATTCACTTTACAGGGCGCCAGGGACAAACTGAAGGAGAACAAGGAAGATGTTGTGAACAAAGTGGCAGCCATCGATTCGCTTAACAGGATCAGGGAATTTCTGCTCGAAATCAAGGAGCAGTTGTAATGGCCGGTGAGAAAAGCAGCAAATCAGATTCCTTCTTTCAAAACGTTTTTGCCATCGTTAAATGCATCCCTCCGGGCAGGGTTACTTCATACGGGGCAATTGCAGAATACCTGGGCTCCCGCGGCTCGGCAAGGATGGTGGGTTGGGCCATGAACGCTGCCCACACAGAAGTTACCGGCATCCCCGCACATCGGGTTGTCAACAGGAACGGGCTCCTCACCGGGAAACATCATTTCGGCAACCTGATGATCATGCAGCAACTGCTTGAAAATGAAGGGATCGAAATCCGGGATGACCAGGTTGTTAATTTTGATGCGGTTTTTTGGGATCCACGGAGAGAAATGCAAAATGTATAGTGCAAAGTCAAAAATAAAATAGTAAAAAAAATAAAATGACCATAGATAAATCACAGATAATTGAAGCCCTGAGGCATGTGGATGACCCGGACCTGGGAAAGGACCTTGTCACGCTGAACATGATCGAAAATGTTGCCGTCGACGGCAATAAAGTAACTTTTGATGTGGTGCTCACCACCCCGGCCTGTCCGCTTAAAAACCAGATCAGGCAGTCGTGTGTTGATGCAATCCATCAATACGTGGCTCCGGCCGCCGAAGTCGAAATAAACATGACCTCCAGAGTCACCTCCCATCGCAAGGAAGCTGATGCCATGCTCAAAGACGTAAAAAACATCATTGCCGTGGGGTCGGGCAAAGGCGGCGTGGGAAAATCGACCGTTGCCGTAAATCTCGCCATTGCACTTGCCAAAACAGGGGCTAAAGTCGGACTCATCGATGCCGACATCTACGGGCCTTCCATCCCCATGATGTTCGGGATGCAGGGCGAACGGCCGAAAGGATTTGACAAAGACGGTAAATCATACATATACCCGTTTGAGAAATTCGGCATAAAGGTACTGTCGATCGGATTTTTCGTGGATCCCTCGAAAGCCCTCATATGGAGGGGACCGATGGCCTCAATGGCCCTTCGGCAGATGTTTACGGATGCCGAATGGGGCGTCATCGACTACATGGTGCTGGACCTCCCTCCCGGAACCGGCGACATCCCGCTCACGCTCATCCAGGACTTCCCGCTTACGGGAGCGATCATCGTGAGCACTCCGCAGCAAGTTGCCATCGCCGACGTACGCAAGGCGGCCGATATGTTCCGCAACGATAAGATCAACATCCCCATCCTCGGACTGGTTGAAAACATGTCCTATTTCTCCCCCCCTGATGCACCGGAGAAAAAATATCATATCTTTGGAAAGAGCGGCTGCGAAAAATTTGCCGGGGAGCTGAACATTCCCATCCTGGGAAAGATCCCGATCGATTCTGTCATTGCCGATTCGGGTGATGTCGGAATTCCCGTGTCGGTCGATGATCACTCACCGGTGAGCGACGCGTTCAAGGCATTGTCGGAAGCCGTAGCGCAGCAAATCGCCATCAGCAATTCGATCAGGGAGGTGTTTGAGGGGGAGAAGTAGTGGCGGACGAGCGGACAGGTAACAGGGTGACAGAGTAACAGGGGAAGAGGGTAACAAAGTAACAGGGTAACTGGGTAACAGAGTGTAAAATTAATTAATCAATATTTTTTAGTCATGGTTTCAAACGTAGAATTAGAATCAAAAGTAAAGAATGTACTTGAGCAAATCCGTCCGTATTTACAGGCTGATGGCGGTGATGTGGAATATGTGAACATCACCGACGACAACACCGTAAATATCAGGCTGCTCGGGATGTGCGGAAATTGTCCTCACAGCCAGATGACCCTGAAAAACGGCATCGAAGCTGCCGTGATCCGGGCGCTCCCCGAGATCAAAGGCGTTGAATCTGTAGTTTCAGAATAACAGGTTTCAGGAGAGGTACTTTGCCACGATGGGCATCCGTCGGCCCATGCCGAATGCCCTGGGGGAAACACGGAGGATCGGAGGTGTCTGGTAGCGCTTGTATTCGCTGGCGTTGACCAGTTTCAGCACCCGTTTCACAACGTTTTCATCAAATCCTTCGGCGATCAGCTCATTCGGGCCGGTACATTGTTCGATGTACCGGAATAATATCCGGTCCAGAATGTCATAATCAGGCAGGGAGTCGGAATCTTTCTGCCCGGGTCGCAATTCGGCTGAAGGAGGCTTGAGGATGGAATTCACGGGAATGATCTCCTCATCACGGTTGATGTACCGTGCCAGTTCGTATACCTGCGTTTTATAAACATCTCCCAGCACCGACAATCCTCCGCACATGTCGCCGTATAGCGTGCCGTATCCGACCGCCGCTTCACTTTTGTTGGACGTGTTCAGAAGGATGTACCCGAATTTGTTGGATAATGCCATGAGAATAACAGCGCGGACCCGTGCCTGGATGTTCTCCTCGGCAAGGCTGAACGGCAACCCCTCAAACTGCGGCTGAAGCGTTTTTTCTACCGACCGGAACGCATCTTCAATCGGAATGATGTCGTATTGAACATCCAGGTTTTCAGCCAGTGAAACTGCATCAGAAATGCTGTGGTCCGACGAAAATTGCGACGGCAGCAGGACCGCCCTCACGTTCTCATGTCCCAATGCCCGGGCGGCCAGCACCAGCGTGACTGCCGAATCAATCCCTCCCGACAGGCCAAGAATCGCCTTCGAAAATCCCATCTTGCCAAAATAATCGCGGATCCCCAAAATCAGAGCCGAGTTGATCAGAGCAATCGTCTCAACCTGATCCCCCGCTGATTTTGCATTTTGCACTTTGCATCCTGCCTTTTGCATTTCATACACGCAAAGGTCCTCCCCGAACTCTTCCAGGCACACAGCAACTTCGCCTGCTGAATCAACCACCATCGAGCCCCCGTCGAAAATAAGTTCGGTTTGACCGCCAACCTGGTTTACGTACACAACCGGTAATGCATATTTCAGGGCATTGCGCACGAGGATGTTCCGCCTGGTTCCACGCTGGTTGTAATTGAACGGAGAAGCCGCAATGTTGATGATGACATCCGGATTGAGTTCTACCTGGTCGTCCATCGGGTTGCGGACATACAGGGGATCGTCGGCAATATTCCACAAATCTTCACAGATGGTCATCGATATCCGGTATCCAAGGTATTCGACCACCGAATACGGAAGCCTGTTTGGCTCAAAATACCGGTATTCATCAAAAACGTCGTAATTCGGCAGCAATGTTTTATGTGCTTTGGAAAGGATCTTTCCTTCTGCAAGGAAATATGCCGTGTTGTAAAGCGGCTTGCCTTTCGGGGCGGGATTGACGGACGGAGCGCCGACAATTGCGGCAATGCCCCGGCATTTCTCAGCGATCAAGGCAACGGCATCATCACACCGGCGGATAAAGTCATCGAATTCAAGAAAATCCCTCGGCGGGTACCCGCACACGGAAAGTTCGGCAAAAACAACCAGGTCAGCTCCAAGTGATTTCGCACGACCAATTGCTTCAACAATCCGTGAAACATTGTATCCGAAATCCCCGACGCGATAATTTAACTGGGCCAATGCAATCTTCATCGTACAGGATTAAAAAAGGAAGCCGATGTTGAGTTCAGCAAAATTTAACTGGGATTTTTCCGATTCTCCCGACTTATAATTCTTCCCTGTCAGTATGTTGTTAAGTGAATTAGAGTATGAAATGCCGACTACGATCCGGGATGATTCATCCAGGTGATATTCACATCCCATTCCGATCAACAGTGATTCCCTGATCAGGGTGGTTCCGTTGTTGAATTCATAATCCTGTTTCACGGGATCGCCCCCTGAAGAAGGTTGAAAATTTTCATTAACCGACGCCCTCAGCCGGAACCCTGTTCCAAACCCGATCTGGCCATAGTAGGAAATCTTGCCGAAATTTTTAGTCTTCATCTTGATCATCAACGGGATTTCCAGGTATAAAAAATTGTATTTCCGGGCGACATCTCCATTAACAGGCGATTTATGGCCGGGAATCAGCAATGAGTCAGAATAATTCAATGCACCGTAAAGGAATTGAAAATTTAATCCGGTAGAAAAAGCGTAATTTTCGGCAAAATAAAAATCACTAATGAATCCAACAGTAGCTCCGAGCCTGGCGGCACCGCCCGTATAACCCTTGGTACTCGGCACCATCCAGCCGATGTTCGGGGCAACCGTCAGACCAAGTTTCATCGGAAATTTTGTCTGGCTGAATGTAAAAACAGGGATGCAGCAGAGCATCAGAAATAAGAGAATTGCGTATTTATTTTTCATTTTCATGATTTAAACAGGTAAAGGTAGTCTTCCCGGGCAAAAGTATCCATTAATCATCCAGGCATTCAACGTTTCTTTATATTTTTATCCAAAAATAATGAACAGGGAAATTCGTTTCACATAAGAAACAAATATTTTCAAAAAGGCTTCTGCTGCCTAACATAAATTTTCTCATGATGATCGGTAAATTGCGATGTTTCGGACTTTTTTTCGGCATATTCCTGGCCTTTTTAACAGGATGCGGCAGCGGAAAGAACCGGTTGGATGCGGATATGTCAGGCGTCAGCCTTGCCGGGGTGAAAATCCACAGGTATGATGCTGACCTGTTTATAGTCAACACCGGCCAGCTACTGTCCGGGCTGGAAGCCCTGAAACCTGCCTACCGGTTTTTCCTGGGCACCGATCTCGGTGATCCCGCGAAATTAGCCGATATGGAAGCCTACCTGCAAAGCCCGAGAAACCAGGCGTTTCATGTTGCGGTTAACAGCCAGTACAAAGATGTCAGTGTTTTGGAAAAAGATCTTACCCTGGCATTTCAGCACTATCTTTATTATTATCCGGGTTTTAAAGTACCCCGGATATACGCCTATATTTCAGGCGGAGATTACGATTACCCGGTTCAGTTTGCCGATACCGTGCTGCTGATCGGGCTGGACAACTACCTGGGCAAAGATTTCAAACCATACATTGCCGACGGACTGCCTGCTTACCGCTTATCGCGGATGACATCAGACTTCGTGGTTCCCGACTGCATGAACGTGCTGGGAAAGATCACATACCCGGAGCAAGCCCCCGGGAACAACCTGCTCGGTCAGATGATCGAAGCCGGGAAGCGCCTATTGTTCATGGATGCCATGCTCCCGCAAACGGAAGACCGGACAAAAGTAGGCTATACGAAAGTGCAGAATGACTGGATCGTGGCGAATGAGGCACACGTTTGGACAGCCGTCATCGAGAACAAGATGCTGTTCACAACAGACGCCAAACTCATCCGCACATTCATGGCCGACGGGCCGTTCACCGCTGAATTTTCGAAAGATGCCCCGGCAAGACTTGGGGAATGGCTTGGATGGCAGATCGTCAGAAGCTATTTCCGAAATAATTCTGGCGTTACGCTGCAGGAAGTCATGCTGGAAAAAGATGCCCAGAAGATTTTAAGCCAGTCGGGCTATAAACCTGAAAAATAGAACGCTGATTCATATAATCCGTGGCCCGCTGTCCTCAGCGGCATCGTGCAAGAGTCCGGAACCACAAAAGGGATCCGGCAATTGCTGCAAAATATTCCAGGAACACCGGCAATCAGAATAATTTCTGCAATTCCCGCTTGATTTCTTCCTGGGCTGTTTCAACGGGCAGTTTTCCGCGGTTGATGGCAACATCGAAAACCCTCTTGACCAGGTCTGCGCTCCTGGCATCCTCAGGCAACCCGGAAGATGCATGGTTGATCATGGCAATGGACTCTTCCTTTGCATTTTTTATCAGTTCCCATGAATTGCCCGAAATATACAATTGCTGGGAAAGATTGTATTCAAACTCTTCGCGGATGGTCCTCACCAGCAACGACTGCATCTGGGCGGCCGATAACTCAGGATTGTTCAGCCGTATCATAAGATTTGACGGATGTATCCTCTCAAGGAACAGGACAAACCGCTCATACGCCTGCAGACGCAATGGAAGGATCGTCTGGTGGTCGCCGTTGCTGCCTGCAACAGATTCAGGCTTCCTGGTTTTTTTCAGGTAGTACCACAACAGGACGAAAGCGCCCCCGAACAGCAGGGCAAACCTGATTATTCCACCGACCATGTGCAGCAGAAAAGGATGATCAACCGGAGTATGCATATAAAGTATTTTGGAGCAAAGATAAACAAACCCGGGCAGAACCAGATTCCGAAGTATACCTGTCCGCTAGTCCGCTTATTTATTAAACTTTCCCACCCCCGGCTCCATAATTTTTTCTAAATTTGTTCGTTTTTTCAAAAACTTCATTTTCACTGCCTTATGGCTTAACGATTGAAGTCACCCGACAGGGCAATTTTATTTTTCAGGGCATACCCCTGTATTTTGGAAAATCTCAGTTAACAACCCGGCAGAAAATCAATATGGCAGAAGAATTCAAGATCTATACGAAAGGCGGCGACAAGGGTGAAACATCTTTGCTGGGAGGAACGCGCGTTGCCAAAAGCCACGAACGTGTTGAAGCATACGGGAATCTCGACGAACTGAACTCCTTTATCGGGTTGATCCGCGACCAGGACATCCATCCTCATTACAGGGATGTACTGATCCGTATCCAGGAAAATCTGTTTGTGGCAGAGGCCCTGATTGCGCGGGATCCGGAAAAGCAGGCAAGGGATCTTCCCTCCCTCCGTGAGGATGACATTGTCATGCTGGAAAATGAGATTGACGCCATGAACCTGGAACTGCCCGCTTTGGTCAACTTTATCCTGCCCGGCGGGCACATAATTGTTTCATATTGCCACATTGCGCGGACAGTGTGCAGGCGTGCGGAGCGGTCGCTGATCCGGCTGAATCAGTCGAGCCCTGTTGAGAATATAATAATTCAATTAGTAAATCGTTTGTCGGACTACCTGTTTGTTCTGGCGCGAAAAACAGGCAAAGATGCAGGCGCAAATGAAACTCCCTGGATCGGAAAAAAATAACGCTTGTTTTTCTGATTTATTTTTTTATACTTTTGCAAAAAACCTAAACTAGATATCAATGTACTGGACACTCGAATTGGCCTCAAAACTGGAAGATGCTCCCTGGCCTGCC
>JBAXDH010000031.1:0-32872 GCA_037141055.1 bacterium
AGGTAGGCCACATGATGGCTTGGTTCGTTGCCATGCACGTAATTTCCGATCAGGCCGGCGCGGGTCACATCTTCGGTTTCATTGAAATATTTGTCGTCGAGGTACATGGTGAAAAGGGAATCGAGCCGTCGGATGAAGGGCTTTTCTCCGCCCATCATGCCGATATAAGCGGGGATGTCATGGGGCACATAGAGTGAATAATTCCATGAATTTCCCTCGATGAAACCCTGTCCGACGGTTCGCAGCGGATCAAACGGTGTTTTCCAGGTGCCGTCTGCCTTTTTAGCACGGATAAATCCTGTCGACGGGTCGAACAGGTGCCGGTAATTCAGGGCGCGATCGCGGAACAGCTGCAGCTGGTTTTCGGCAAACTGTTTCACCTGGTCGGAAGGTTCTTTTGCATCGATGATTGCCCGCGCAAACCGGGCGATGGTATAATCGTCGTAGGAATATTCGAGGGTAACCGAAGCGGAACTGCCCGATATTTCATCCGGCACAAACCCGTACTTCATGTAATCCGCGATGCCGTCGTACAATGGATTGGTTGCTGTCGTTATGCAGGCTTTAAAGGCTTTTTCCGCATCGAACCCCCTGATCCCTTTCACATATGCGTCGGCGATGACAGGCACGCTGTGATAACCGATCATGCACCAGTTTTCGTTGCCGTGATGAGACCACACGGGAAGCATGTGTTCAGGGCTCTGGTCAAAATGGGCCAGCATGGAGCTGACCATGTCGGAGGTGCGTTTGGGGTAAAGCAATGTCAGCAGGGGATGCTCGGCACGGTAAGTATCCCAGAGGGAAAAGATGGTGTAGTTGGTAAAGTCTTCAGCCTTATGGATGCTCTGATCGGCGCCGCGGTACAGGCTGTCGACATCGTTATATACCACCGGTGACTGCAGGGCATGATAGAATGCCGTATAAAAGTTCACTTTCCGGTCGTCCGGTCCTTCAACCCGGATGCGGTTCAGTTCCGTTTCCCATGCCTTCGCGGCTTCCGCGCGGGTTTTTTCAAAGTCCCAGTGCGGAATTTCCGTTTCGAGGTTTTGCATGGCGCCCTCCATGCTTACCGCCGAAAGGCCGATCCTGATTTTTATTTTTTCGCCGGCGCGCGTTGAAAAATCGAAATGAGCCCTGATCTTTTTGCCCGCCATCTCCGGGAAGTTTTCCTGCTGGTTGAATCTTCGCCAGAAGCCCCGGTAAACCAGCTTTTCATCATTCCGGAACCCATAGGATTTGAATGGTTTTGAAAAACTGAGGGCAAAGTAGATGTACCGGGTCCGGGCCCATCCCCTTGTAATCCGGTACCCGGTAATCAGCGTGTCGTTGTGAACCCTGACATACGCCCATAAGACCTTTCCGTCGTAATTGTAAATACCGTGGAGCATGTCGAGGATGATGTGTGCACTGTCGCTTTCGGGGAATGTGTATTGATGAAACCCGGCACGGGTGGTGGCGGTAAGTTCGGCGTCCACATCCGGGTCGTCGAGGTGAACTTTATAATAACCGGGGGATGCTTTTTCAGTCTCTTTACGAAACCTTGAACGGTAGCCGGTTTCAGGATGATCAGCGGTTCCCGGGTTCAACTGAAGTTTTCCTACGGTCGGCATGATCAGGAAATCGCCCAGGTCGGAATGGCCGGTACCGTTGAAATGGGTGTGGCTGAATCCAACGATGGTTTTATCAAGATATTGGTAACCGGCGCAATAGCGGTACACATCCGGGTTGTACTTTCCATCCTTTTCGTAGGGAATGGTATCGGTGTCGGGACTCAGCTGGACAAAACCAAACGGAACACACGCGCCGGGGAAGGTGTGGCCCATTTCCTGGGTACCGATGAATGGGTTGACATACCCGGTGAGGGTTTGAGCATTTACGCAGAGGATCCCGGAAATCCAGGCAACGAGAATGAGTTGGATGATTTTGTTCATGTTATTCGATAATTATCGGACAAAAAGTTCTCGCAGATTTTCGCAGAAAAGGCCGCAGATTTTCGCAGAAAATTAAATAAAATTCAACAAGAAAGCGTGGTTATGATATCTGAATTTGCTTTCAAAAAAAAATATTCTGTTCATCCTCATTTCAATAAATATTCACGGAAATCTGCGTGAATCTGCGGCCTTTTCTGCGAGAATCTGCGAGAAAAAAATTGCAAGAAAAAATCTGCAGGAAAATTCATCGTCAGACCAGTTAACTTTCTTCTTTAAAGAACAGCTTATAATAATGCAACTGTTTTACTTCGTCGTAATCCTTTTCCACCATCTGTCGGTCGCCGTGAATGTAAACATGGAAGTTCTTGTCCAGTTTTATCACACTCTTCATAAACCTCGATTGCCGTTTCAGTGCGCTTTCGGAGATCTGGAAATTCCCGGGGATGTCGAGATCGTGTTCATCCCGGAACTGATTTTTGTACTCGGAAAAAGAGTTGATGATTTCTGGTGAACCGAGCACCTGTTCGTTGAAATCTTCCATCCCGAACGACTCATTCTCTTTCAGGAATTTCATGGATCGGTTGAGCATATCGGCCTGGTCGACCCTCGAGACTTCAAAATCCTGAGGAAGTTTGTCTGTCACGAATTTTTTGCACAGGTCCATCACGGCCCGGGTGTTGTTAAAATTATCGGAACGGGGTTTGACCTGCAGGAAATCGTCGCGCCAGTATTGTGCTTCGCTGCCTTTGTTGAGGTTGTCGATGATGGCGACCATATAACCCTCTTCGCGTCCGGCATTGAAGATAAGGCATCCCTTGTCGAGTTTGTTGATGTTGATGCCGTCGTCGTGGCCGATTTCGAATGAGTCCCTTACGGGGTACACTTTCAGGTAGGTTTCGCGGGACTCCGATTTAAACAGCCCGACAGCATCCACGTTTTCATTGTTGACAAAACAATCTTTAAAATGGGCAATGTAAAATTCACCGTTTTTTATCTTCGGATGGGATGAGTGCCGGTAAAGGTGGCGGGCAAGATTCTGCGACTGTTCAAGCAGGCACCCGGGATCATCAAAAATGGCCGAGGCATAGTGAAAGACCTCGTTCAGTTCAATCTCCGAAGGATGGGTGAAGTTATACATTTCCTCGGATTTGAATGGAGAGAGGAAATACTGCCGCAGCAGCGGCCTGATCACGTCACTGATCTTCGGAATTTTATTTGAAAGCACAACCCCTTCGTCGGCCGATTTATTGCCGACTTTATGGACAGCGAGTGCGGTTAGCACAGATGCATCGAAATTTATCATGGAATGGATTTGACCGGCTCAAAATTAGGGTATTCCTTGATGGGGTGAATAAAAATCTGCGAGAACCCATCTACGAATAGAAGATCAGGAAAAGAGCCGGTAAAATTATCCCGATGGCGGTGAGCCAGGCACCACGGCCAAGAATACCGTTTTTACCACGCAGGATAAAGAGTCCTGTGATCGCAAGAACGATCAGAGCAGCCGCGTAAAGGTCAGAGAACCATGTGTATAGTTTCTTAAAATTGTTGTAGTGCAACAGGTTCATCTCTTTGATCACATACCGGGTGGTTTTGCGTTCCATCTCTGCATCTCCGGTATTCAGATCAATATAAACGAATCCTTTGTTGAGAAAGATCTGAACATATCCTTCGCCGGTAATAAAACTTTTATATTGATCCCTTTGATGAACCTGGTCAAGGATACTGTATACATAAGTTTGATCGGCTATGCCATTCTTTGGCAGTGATACTTTGAGATTGCTGTAAGACTTGCCATAATCCGGATGTTGAAAATCGCCCGATTTGAAATGGTTCATCACGATGCCTGAAATGGCATAGATCAGCGTCATGCCAACGCATAAATATCCAATATCGCGGTGAAGCAGATTGTTCCACCGGCGAAGCGTTTTAGTCTGCATGGTTATTTCAGTTCAGAGAATTTATCGGCTTCTACAGAGTAGGTTGACAAGTGGTCTTTTCCGCTGTTTTTGAGATCTTCACGCAAGGCATTGATCTGGTCAAGTTTGTCCTGTACGTCTGCTGTCTCATGTCCTTTCGCTCCGGTATGAATTCCAACACTGGCGGTTCCCTCAGGTTTTGTAACCTCTGCTTCCCATTCATTGAGATATTTGGCGTCGATGCGCTCTTCTCTCAGGGTGCCGAAAACACGAACTTTACTTCCCGAGAGGGCCTCATCAAACTTCACAATAGCGGGACCCGTTGTTATTTCAATACGCAGGCTGTCGGTTCCATCAACCAGAAACATTCGTTTACCACCATGTTTACAAATATGAAAAACAGTACCTTCAATGATAACCGGCTTGTCAATGCAGCTGTCGGCCTGTTTTTCAAAAGTGAGCACCGTCAGCCTGGTGGTGTCATTTTTAGCTGTTGCAGCAGTTTCTTTGGTTCCCTGGTTACAGGCAACGATCGCAAACAGGACCACGATCATCAGCGGAAGGAATCTCTTTATCATAAGGCTTAAGTTTGGTTTCTGATGCAAAGATCAGAATATTTCTGTTATTTTAAAAACAGAATATCCATAATGCGTGAATCACAAGGTTTTATTCCGTATCTTTGCAGCGGCTTTTGAAAATTCAGAGATCCACAAGGCAAGCCAATCAGCCGTTATCACCTCCTCGAAGTTATATCGCCGCCGGTTTCTTCTCGTGATTGAAGCTTGAAATCACCAGCCATCCAATATTCATTCACTAAACAAGTACATGAAAAACATTTTTGTATCAAATTTGAGTTTCAGGATCAACGATGAAGATCTGAAACAGGCGTTTGCTGACTATGGAGCCGTAACATCAGCTAAAGTGATTAAAGACAATTTTTCCGGGAGGTCGAGAGGTTTTGGCTTTGTGGAAATGACCAATGATGAAGAAGCTGCTAAAGCTATTGAAGAACTGAACAATGCCGAATTCGACGGCAAAGTAATGACTGTTTCGGAAGCCAGGCCAAAGACTGACCGTAAACCCGGCGGTTTTGGTGACTCACGCGGTGGCGGACACAGCGATTCACGTGGTGGCAGCCCCCGTGGCGGCGAATCACGCGGTGGCGGTTATGGTGACCGTTCCCAGGGCGGTTTCAAAAAAAGATATTAATCAGCGATTTACTTTTCCTGTGCTGAATTCGTAAGTGCCCATCCTTTTTTTTCATAATATTGTTTATGGAAAAATCGGGCACTTATGAATAAAAGCGCGTTCTGCATTTTCACAATATTTTAAGTCAACCCGGCCTCCGAAATGGAGTAGCCGGGATTTTTTATTCCGCACATCAGCATGTGATTAGATCAGCACCTTAAACCTTTTGTCATGAAAAAAAAATCCCTTTACCTGGTTCTTGCCGGCATCATTATTTTAACCGGCATCGTGCTTGTTATTGTCCTCAGCGGGAAAAACCGGCATTCAACAATCCGGGTTAATCCTGCCTTCCGGGAATATGTCCATGGGTTTACCACCGGCATAGTTTCCACAGGAACCACGATCAAGGTGAAACTTGCCGATGATTTTGCGGATACTGCAACCTTCAACACCCAGGTAAACCAGACCTTTTTTAAGTTTAGCCCGGCGATGAAGGGAAAAACCTACTGGAGCGACAGCCGCACCCTTGTTTTTCAGCCGGAAGAAAAACTGCCCCAGGACCGGGAATACACCGTCGAATTTTACCTTTCTCAACTGCTGACGGTTCCCGACTCGCTTAAAACCATGACATTCCAGTTCCGCACCATGGCACAGGATTTTTCGGTGGAGGTGGATAATCATAAGGCATATTCCCATGAAAACCTTTCAATAGGGCAACTAAACGGCACGGTTCTGACTTCCGATGTTGCCGATGACCAGCAGGTAGAGAAAATCCTTTCGGCAAACCAGGGCGGAAAAGAGCTGGCCATTGCATGGGCACACGATCAGAAGAAACGGGCCCACTATTTCCGGGTCGATTCGATCGCAAGGGGCAAAGAGTCCGGTGAAGTTAAACTGGTATGGGACGGCGCCCCGATAGATTCGAAAACAAGCGGGAAAACGACTGTTGAGATTCCCGCTGTCAATGATTTTAAAGTCTTGTCGGTGAAGAGCTATCCCTATACACAGCAGTGCTGGCGGGTACAGTTTTCAGATCCCCTGAAACCGGACCAGAACCTCGACGGGCTGTTCAGTGTCGGAAAATACAACAACGTGCGCTACACTGTCGAAGACAACCTGCTGTGGATTTATCTGCCGGAGACTGAGAACAGCAAAGTCAGTCTGACCCTGGAACCATCCATCCGGAACATAAACCAGGTTCCGCTAGGCAAAAGATTTTCGCAACAGGTGGCGGTCGACAACACGAAACCGAATGTGCGTTTTGTCGGCGACGGGGTGATCCTTCCGGGTAGCAACGGGATGCTGCTGCCGTTTGAGGCCGTGAACCTGAATGCGGTGGACGTCAAAGTCATCCGGATTTTTGCAAGCAACATTCTCCAGTTCCTGCAGGTCAATGATTTAAATGATAATTCGCAGCTTGCACGGGTTGGCAGGGTGGTGCTGAAAAAAACAATCCCGCTCACGGGGATAACGGACTACAGCAAATGGAACCGCTATTCCATCGACCTTTCAACGCTCATCAGCGCCGAACCCGGTGCCATTTACTCGGTCTCGCTCAGGTTTAAGAAAAACTATTCAACCTATCCGTGTGAGGAACAGGATTCACTGAAATCAACATCAAACGACATGATGCTGATGGAGGATCCCGAGAAGGACAATGATCAGAACTGGGATTATTTCAGCAGTTACGAGGAAAGTGACTACCGCGAAGGAGGATGGGAAAACTATCACTGGGAGCAACGCGACGATCCCTGCAAGGCATCGTACTTTTTCAATAAAACCGTCAGCCGGAATGTCCTGGCATCCGACCTGGGATTGATAGCCAAAGCCGGTAGTGACGGTAATTATCATGTGTATGTCACCGACCTTATTTCTACAAAACCTCAGAAGGGTGTTGCAATCGAATTTTTCAACTTCCAGCTGCAAAGCATCGGCAAAGCTGCCACCGATGCGGAGGGCATGGTCATGGTTCCCCTGAAGAAAATGCCGTTCATTATCGTTGCACGCAACGGCGCACAAACAGGATACCTGAAGCTGACCGATGGAAATGCGCTTTCCCTCAGCATGTTCGATGTAAGCGGCGAGCCGGTGCAGAAGGGAATCAAAGGGGTTATCTACGGGGAGCGCGGTGTGTGGAGGCCTGGCGATTCGATTTACCTCACGTTCGTGCTGGAGGATAAGCAGCACCAGTTGCCTGTTCATCACCCGGTGAGCATGACGCTATTCAACCCGTCGGGACAGATGATCAACCGCATGGTAAGGACAACACAGGTGAACGGGTTTTTCAATTTCAGCACCGCCACTGCGTGGGATGCGCCAACCGGAAACTGGCTTGCAAAAGTAAACGTGGGAGGTGCCGAATTTCAGAAAACGCTGAAAATAGAAACAGTGAAACCAAACCGGCTGAAGATCAGGTTTGATTTCAAAGCCGGGAAGCTGATCAAAGACAAGGTTCCGTCGGCGATGCTCGAAGCAAACTGGCTTACCGGAGCCACTGCACGCAATCTCAAGGCCAAAGTGATGCTGACACTGTCGAAATCGGTTACGGCGTTCAAAAATTACCCGGGATATGTATTCGACAATCCCACAGCCGGTTTTGCCGCCGAAAACATCACCGTGTTCGATGGCCGGCTTGATGAAAACGGCCGCACGCTGGTCACACCGAAAATCCACGTGACCAACATCGCTCCCGGGGCGCTGAAAGCGAGTTTCGAGACCATGGTTTTCGAGGATGGCGGAGACTTCAGCGTTGACAGGTTCACCATCCCGTATTATCCGTACCAGTCTTATGCCGGTATCAGCGTTCCCGCCGGCGCAAACGGCGACCGGGTTCTGTACACCGATAAAACATATGATATCAGCCTGCTGAATGTGGATGCCGAAGGCACACTGGTTCCCTCAAACCGCCTGAAGGTCGAAGTGTATAAGCTCGAGTGGCGCTGGTGGTGGGATGACACGGAGGCAGGATCGGCGGATTTCATATCCACGGCCTATATCAGGCCTGTGGATTCAGGAACAGTTAAAACAGTGAACGGAAAGGCCACGTTTGCATTCCAGGCGGAGTATAACAACTGGGGCCGGTACCTCATCAAGGTGACCGATAAAGCCTCGGGTCATGCAACCGGGAAAGTGGTGTATGTCGACTGGCCCGGTTATTACCGCATGCCGGGAGGCGAAAAGCAGGCGGCAGCCATGCTCACGCTTTCCACCGATAAAAGTCAGTACAAGGCAGGAGACAAAGTTAAACTGACAATTCCAAGTTCCCCCGACGGCCGTGCCCTGGTGACCATCGAAACAGGCTCCGGCGTCCTGAAATCGTTCTGGGTGCCCACTTCGAAAGGAAGCACCGATATCACTTTCGAAGCCACCGAAGCCATGTCGCCGAACTGCTATGCCTATGTGACCCTTATCCAGCCTCATTCACAGGCAAAAAACGACCTTCCGATCCGGCTGTACGGGGTGGTTCCTGTACAGGTTGAAAACCCGGCAACCCATCTCAAACCCGTCATCTCCATGCGCAATGACCTGGAGCCGGGGAAAGAGGTTACCATCAATGTGAAGGAGGCGACGGGAAAGCCGATGAGCTATACCCTTGCCATGGTGGACGAGGGTTTGCTTGACCTGACCCGGTTCAAGACCCCCGATTTGTGGAGTGTATTTTATGCCCGTGAGGCATTGGGAGTGAAAACCTGGGACCTGTTCGACCAGGTGATGGGTGCCTACAGCGGGGAGTTGCAGCGGATTCTCAGCATCGGCGGCGACCAGGATGCCTTGAACAGGGGAGGCCTCAAGGCCAACCGGTTTAAGCCCATGGTCAAATTCCTGGGCCCGTTCGAATTAAAAAAGGGGCAGGGCAGGACACATTCCTTCATCATGCCCGAATATGTTGGTTCAGTGAGGGTGATGGTGGTTGCAGGGCAGGACGGCGCCTATGGCAGCGATGAAAAGACGGTGGCGGTAAAAAAACCGCTGATGGTCATGGGAACCCTGCCCAGGGTGGTTGGCCCGGGTGAAACGGTGGTTCTGCCGGTAACAGTGTTTGTCATGGACAGGGCTATAAAAAATGTAAAAGTTGAACTGACCGTCAATGAACTGTTCTCCGTGAATGGCGGAACCACGCGACAGGTCGTTTTCAACGGAATCGGAGATCAACTGTGTTCCTTTAACCTTTCGGCAGAACAGATGACAGGCATCGGCAAGGTTAAAATTGTCGCCACCAGCGGAAATCAGAGAACCGAACACACCATCGAGATCGGGGTACGCAACCCCAACGCCCCTGTTACCGATTTTCAGGACAAAGTAATACAGCCCGGCAGCACCTGGTCGGCCGATTTCCGTGCCCCGGGCATTGCAGGGACAAACCGCGGCATCCTGGAACTTTCCGCTATCCCCCCGCTGAACCTTGACAAGCGTATGGCTTACCTCATCCAGTATCCGTATGGCTGCATCGAACAGACCACCTCGGCCGCGTTTCCGCAATTGTACCTGGCGGGGTTGCTCGATCTTTCGGAGAATGCGAAAAAGGAGACCGAACAAAATATACGTGCCGCCATTCAGTGCATGAGGTCATTTCAGTTGTCGAACGGCGGAATGACCTACTGGCCGGGCTCCCAATATGCCGATGACTGGGGAACCAGCTATGCCGGGCATTTCCTTCTGGAGGCGGAGCAAAAGGGATATACCCTGCCTGTCAACTTCCTCGCGGCCTGGAAGGAATTCCAGCGGCAAAAAGCAGTTTCCTGGAATTATGATGCAACATGCTACAACAATGACCTGGCGCAGGCCTACCGCTTATTCACCCTGGCCCTAGCCAGGGCGCCCGAGCTGGGAGCCATGAACAAGTTGCTGGAGCGCAGCGATCTTTCGGTTTCCGCACGGTGGCAGCTTGCAGCAGCCTACCAGCTTGCCGGGAAGCGGGAGGTGGCAGTGAGCCTGGTTAATTCATTGCCCACTGCAGTGAAGCCATACCGTGAACTTTATTTCACCTATGGCTCCGACCTGCGCGATAAAGCCATGATCGTTGATGCCCTGTGCCTGATGGATATGAAAACCAAAGCCGCACCACTCGTGAAGGAGATTTCATCGTCGCTCTGTTCTTCTGAATGGTACAGCACGCAGTCAACCTCTTTTGCCCTGATGGCCATCGCCCGGTTCACCGGGAATGCAGGCGGAAGCGGCATCCGGGCTTCGGTGAGGCTGAACGGAGATCAGCCGGAAGCAGTTGAGTCGTCAAAACCGGTATTTTCGAAAAACATTGATGTCAGGCCGGGGAAAAAGGGAGTCATCCAGGTGGTCAACCAGGGGAAAAACATCCTGTTTGCCCGGATCGTGCTTACCGGCATCCCGGCACAGGGCGATACCACTGCTTCGGCCAACAGCCTGAAGATTTCCATGGCCTTTAAATCGATGAACGGGGAGGTCATCAAACCGCAGTTGCTGTCGCAGGGGACCAACTTTGTGACGGAAGTAACCGTTACCAATCCCGGGATACGCGGAGGATACAGGCAGCTGGCTTTGTCGCAGGTTTTTCCTTCCGGGTGGGAGGTGATCAACGCACGGATGAGCGACCTGGCCGCATCGAAGGCAACTGCTTCCGCATTTACATACCAGGATGTGCGTGACGACCGGGTCAACACATTTTTCGACCTCGATCCGGGGCAAAGCAAAACCTTCCGGGTGATGCTGATGGCCACCTATCTCGGACGCTTCTATCTTCCAGCTACCGGCTGCGAAGCCATGTACGACAACACCATCAGCGCAAGGGTTCCGGGGCGCTGGGTAGAGGTTGTTCCAGCCAGGAAATAGGTCATAAAGCCAGCGATCCTAAACTTTTCACACTTCATTTTTCACTTTTCACCAAACACTCTTCACTCATGCATATTAACTTTTCATAGAATGCCCACAGTGAACAGGTGTTAGTGAACAACGATGAGTGAAAAGTGAAAGATGAATAGTGAAGAATTGGCGGACAAATGGCGTTTATAAGAAGCTATATAATTCATGATATCAGGATTAGCGGGAAAAATAAGGAAGCGAATATCGGGAAAGACAGGGCGGAGCCGTTACTTCTTGTATGTATTCCTTTTGCTCCTGGCGCTCCTGTTCTGGTTCTCCCTGCCCCGGCCATTGTTTGAGGATCCGCTTTCAACCGTATTGCTTGATCGAAGCGGGAACCTGATGGGGGCAAAGATCTCGGCCGATCAGCAGTGGCGTTTTCCGGAAAGCGACACCGTGCCTGGAAAATTCAAAATTGCCATTACGCAATATGAAGACCGGTATTTCAGGTATCACCCGGGATTCAACCCCGCAGCGATCGTGCGGGCGGCATGGCTGAACATCAGGAACCGCAGGATCGTGAGCGGAGGCAGCACCATCAGCATGCAGGTGATCCGGCTGATGCGGAAAAACAGGAGCCGCACATTCACCGAAAAAATCATTGAAACCTTCCTGGCATTCCGGCTTGAATGTACGCACAGCAAGAAGGATATCCTGCGGCTGTATGCGTCGCATGCCCCGTTTGGCGGCAATGTGGTGGGGCTTGACGCGGCAGCATGGCGTTATTTCGGCAATGACGCCCCGCATCTTTCATGGGCCGAAGCTGCAACGCTGGCGGTACTGCCAAACAGTCCCGGGCTGATCTACCCCGGTCGCAATCCCAGGTTTCTGCTGGCCAAACGAAACCACCTGCTCGACCTTCTTTTTTCCAGGGGGATCATTGATGGTTCCACCCATGAACTGGCAAAAAGTGAAAGACTTCCTGAAAAACCATTCCCATTGCCACAGCTGGCCCCGCATTTGCTCGAACGTTCAGTGAAGGAAGGCCACAAAGGGACCCGCGTGTGTTCCACGGTGGATATCGCCCTGCAAAAAAGGGTTAACGACATCCTGGGAATCCACAGCATCGGGCTCAGGGCAAACGAGATACACAATGCCGCTGCCCTGGTCCTGGATGCAAAAACCGGCAATGTGCTGGCCTATGCCGGCAACATCCCGGGAACTTCCGCACGGGAACATGGAAACAATGTTGACATCATAACCTCACCCAGGAGCACCGGCAGCATTTTAAAGCCCTTCCTGTATGCCGCCATGCTGAACGACGGACTCTTGCTGCCCAACACCCTTGTTCCCGACATCCCGATGCAGATCGGCGGCTTCATCCCCGAAAACTACAACCTCCAATACGATGGTGCGGTGCCGGCAAAAATGGCGCTGTCGCGTTCGCTGAACATCCCGGCGGTGAAGATGCTTCAGACATACGGTTATGACCAGTTTTACGCACTCCTCCGTAAAATCGGCATGACCACGCTCAGCCATCAGGCCGACCATTATGGCCTCTCGATCATCCTGGGCGGCGCGGAAGCCAACCTGTGGGACCTTGCCGGCATTTACGCCTCCATGGCAAGAACGCTGAGCCATTATACTGTCAATGGTTCCAGGTACAGTAAAACAGACTTTCATCCACCGCTTTATCTGATCCGGGATGAAAAAAACCAATCGTCGTTCACCGATCAGGCTTCGTGGTTCGATGCGGGATCGATCTGGCTCACCTTCGAGGCCATGGTGGAGGTGTCGCGCCCGGATGCGGAGCAGCAGTGGCAGACTTTTTCCTCCTCCCATAAAATCGCCTGGAAAACCGGCACCAGTTTTGGCAACCGCGATGCATGGTCCGTCGGAGTAACGCCGGAGTATGTGGTGGCGGTATGGGTGGGTAATGCGTCGGGCGAGGGAAGGCCCGGACTGACCGGCGTCGGGGTTGCCGCCCCGGTGCTGTTCGATATTTTCAAGACCCTTCCTCCCACCACCTGGTTTGAAACTCCGGTTGAGGCTCTGATGAAGGTTCCAGTTTGCCGCTACAGCGGATACCGCGCCACCTCCATCTGCGAGTTTGTCGATTCGGCCTGGATCCAGAAACCGGGTGCGAAAACCCTTCCATGCCCATTCCACCAGGTCATCCACCTGAATAAAACCGGGCAATGGCAGGTGAACTCAAACTGTGAATCGCCCGGCAACATGCAGCATGTGTCGTGGTTCGTCCTTCCGCCGGTGCAGGAGTGGTATTTTCGCAATAAAAATCCATTTTACAAAGTTTTGCCGCCTTTCCGTTCCGATTGCGGCGGGAATGCCGAACGGAAAAACATGGAGATCATCTATCCGAAAAACAACAGCAAAATATACATCCCGGTTGATCTCGACGGAAAACCAGGAAGCACAGTGTTCAAAGTGGCTCACCGCAATCCCGCAATCACGATATACTGGCACGTCGACGATCGTTTCACCGGCACCACTTCACAGGTTCACCAGATGGCATTATCACCTGCCTTCGGAAAACATAAGCTTACGCTGGTCGACCAGAACGGGGAGCGTATTTCAATTGGATTTGAGGTAATCAGCCGGTGAAATGGGAATTATTCACCTGATTTCATCAGCGTACCAGAACCAATGACAGTTCCATTTTGGGAAATTTTGTAAAAATAAAGACCTGTAGAGAGGGCTGTAACGTCGATGGATTCGACATATGCCGCAATCCTTTTTTCAAGGACAGGACGCCCCATCTGGTCAAACAGGCAAAACTGACAGTTTTTATTGCTGATCTCAATGTTTAACCGGTCTTTTAAAGGGTTCGGATAAATTCTGGCCTGAAACTGAGGAGGGTCGTCCGCCGTTCCCGTGATGTTGCCATTGTTATCGGTCTTTATCAATAATCCATGATGATCTGAAGTAGTCAATTGTTCAACCTCCCCGCAAATGATGTAGCCATGGTCATTGGTGCTTTCAACGGACAAGCCATAGGAATTGTGATAATTTCCCATTCTCTTTTCCCAGGATATATCTCCGGAAGAAGTGAATTTTACAAGATACAACCGAGATGAATCACGAGGGTACGGGTCGCTGTAGCTCCCGCAGGCAATGGCGCCTCCGTCGGCAGTGGTGCGGATACTGTTGAAATACTGGAAGCCGGACGCATAAAGCACCCTGGTCCAGAGGGTATCACCTTCCGCATTGAACCTCATCACAAAGGCATTCTGGTTTGGGGTTCCCAACAAGCCGCAGGCTATATAACCATTATTTCCTGCGGTATCTGCCGAATAAAATGTTGCATCCAGCATCCAGCTGTAGTTAAACTCCCGGTACCACAAAGAGTCTCCGGTTGGTCCGGTCCGGAGCATAAAGGGATGGCTGACCGAATAAGCATCGATCAGCGCACCAGCCACAATGAAGCCGTGATCAGGTGTTTCTCTGACAGACCAACTATAGCAGGAATGTCCTGTGTTTTGCGGAAACATATGGTAAGTCCTTAACCAGACAACATCCCCGGAAGGGCCGGCATGAACGACTCGTAACAGTGACCAGATGGAATCTGCTGCTGATACAGTATATCCCAGATCGGATGATTGCGAAAGCGCTTTCCCTACGCCATTACACAGCTCCTTTTCCCAAAGTGAATCGCCGGTTGATGAAGTGTGAAACAGATCTGTTTTTCCATTTCGGTTCGCAAAGAATGTATACCCGCCGTCGGAGGATTGAACCAGTGACCGGTCGCCGGTGTCATTGGTTCCGATTCCGCGAAAGGTTTTTGTAAATGTTGTGTCTCCCATATAATTTGTCTTCACGAGCCATATGTCATAAGCCGGAGGAGATACGATGGTGCCTAGAAAAGCATAACCCCCATCAGTGGTCTGAATAACCGACCAGGCGGTTTCCAGGGAACCCTTTGTGATAATTTTCTCAAAGGCAAACTGTGCTTTTCCTGCGATTGATAAAAACACCGCAAAAATTAATAGAACGGTTGTTCTCACGGAAGGGATTTTTCAAGTCAACAATAAATGTAATTCATTTTTCAGTGTCTGCTGTTCTTTTGTTTGATTGGAATGAAGATTAATATCACCCCTCCGGGGTTTATTATTCGTTCATGCGATTTCTTCTATAATCATAGCAGCCATTCGGGCTTAATAACACTCGTCCGTTCCACTAATATCCAGCAACCACGATTTTTTTAATTTCGGAATATCCGTTTGATGTAAATCTGCAGAAATACAAACCACGGGGCAGGCTTGAAAAATCAACGGCAATCGTATAACTGCCCTTCCGCTGAACGGCATTGACCAGGTCCCTGATCCTGAAACCTGAAACGTCGTACAACGTAAGATGCACCTCCGAAGTCTTCTCTACCCGGTAGCTGATCCTTGCTATCGAACTTGCCGGATTGGGACAAACCGACAGCATCTCTTTGGTGCTTGTAATATCGTGAGGTCGCAGCCCGACAATTCCACCGGTCGTGGTTTTTAAAATGGTCCCATAGCCACCGGTTGCCCAGCCGGTATTTTTATCCGTAAAACAGATGGTGTAAAGGTAATTGTCGGTCAGATTGGCCTGCCGGTCCCAGTTGATCCCGCCATCCTGCGTGTGGAAAATGGTTCCGTATGAACCACATATCCATCCGTTGAGAGAGTCGGGAAAAGTGACGGAATAGAGCCACTGACCGCCGGGTAATTCCGCAGAATTCCATGATTCTCCTCCATTGGTGGTATGAAGTACTACGCTTGTATAACCACTGGTCCAGCGGTGACCGACAGCCCATCCCTGGTTCAGGCCGGTAAATGTCACATCATGCAATTCTGCATTGGTTCCGCTGGATTTAGGTGTCCAGGTAACCCCGCCATCTGTGGTTTTCATGATTTTCCCGGCATCACCTACAATCCAACCGGTGTTCTGGTCTGCAAAAAATATGGCATACGGACTGATGGGACCAACATGCAATTTATCCCAGGTAATTCCCCCGTTGGTGGTCCGCAAAATGGTGTCTGTACCAACGGCCCATCCATGGAGTGGATCGGTAAAAGCGAGGTCACGCAGAAAAAGCGTATGGCCGGGATCAAGGAATTGGACGGTCCAGGAATGGCCACCGTCGGCTGTATGCGCAATTTGCCCAAACCCTGCAGACCATCCGTTGAGCAGATCTGTAAAAACGATGCGATCGGAAAAGAAGGCAGTCGTATCAATTCCCTCCCAGGTTTCCCCGCCATCACCCGTGAACAGGATCCTGTTGCCGTTCTCCAGCAGCCACCCGGATTGTGCATCCGCAAAAAAAGAATCACGTATCTCCGGTTTGTTCGTCCCGCTGCTCAGGTCATACCAGTTTACGCCCCCGTCATCACTTTTCACCAGGTGTCCGCAATAACCGACGCCATAAGCAACTTGCGGCCCCGGGAAGCATCCGCTGATATATCCGCAGGTGGAATTTACAACATGCCACGAGATGCCAGCATCAACCGACTTAAGGATGACTGCGCCTGTAATTATCCCGGTATCCTGCGACGCAAAGGAGACCTGCGACAAATTCCCGGTTGTTCCGCTTGCCTTCTCAACCCAGTTTGCACCACCATCCTGGGTAGACAGGACGGTTCCGTTTTCACCGCAGATCGTTCCGGTTGAAAGGGAAGAAAAACAAATGCTGTTGAGCGATTTTGTTGTTGGTGACACAACGGATATCCATGACAGTCCTCCATCGTTGGTTTTCAGGATGGTGCCGTTTGATCCAACGATCCAGCCTTTTAAAGGATCCTGGAAGAAGATGCATCCCAGGCTCTGATTCTGAATATTCGGGATCAGTTTGTTGTACCAGGTCAATCCTCCATCCAATGTATATTTTACCTCCCCTGAAGAGCCCACAGCCCAGCCGGTACTTACATCCACAAAGAAGATATCCCGGAGCGGACTGTTATTGGCAGCATTCAGCACTGTGTTCCAGGAGGTTCCCCCGTCGGTGGTTTTCAAAATCAGTTCCCAGGAATTGGGAAAACTGCCAGCAATCCATCCGTGGGTTGAATTGATGAAAAAAACCGAATTCAGTGTTGCCAGCAGGTTTGCCGGCTGGATGTTCCAGGAAGCTCCTCCGTTTGCCGAGTGAATGATGGTGCCATTGCTGCCACAGGCCCATCCTTCGCTCTGGTTAATGAAACAAACTGATTGAAGAGAATTTCCCTGGGGTTTAGGATTTTGCCAGAACCATTGTGAAAAAACACTGCTGGAAATAAAGCAACAGAGCAGAACCAAATTTAACAGGCGTTTCATAAAAAAACAGGTATTAGATTCCTGAAACTCGATGAAACTACTAAAATACAAAATGTTTTACCAATTCCGTTCAACTGTTTACCCATTCACCCGTTTACCTGCTCAACCGTCCGCCAGTCCACTCATCCGCTTGTCCGCCCTTTTTCCTACCTTTGCTGCCGTCAAAAACCCCAGCGTATGATCCTTGTCACCGGCGGAACAGGGCTTCTCGGCTCCCACTTGCTCCTCGACCTTGTCAAATCAGGCAAACAGGTCCGTGCCATCAAACGTGCCACCAGTGATATCGGTATGGTGCGTAAAGTTTTTTCCTACTATGTGTCAAACCCGGATGAACTCGCCGGAAAGATCGAATGGGTGGATGCAGACCTTTTGGATTCCGGCGCAATAGAAGATGCGATAGAAGGGGTGACTGAAATTTACCATGCCGGGGCTGTTGTTTCGTTTTATCCCAGGGATCACAAAACCATGCTGAAGGTGAACATCGAAGGCACGGCGAACCTGGTAAACCAGGCCATCGAAAAGAAAGTCTCGAAATTCTGTTATGTGAGTTCGGTGGCAACCCTGGGTCGGGCCGAAAACAATGATGTTTCCACTGAAGAAACCTACTGGGTTCCGTCGAAAAAAAATTCGGTGTACGGCATCAGCAAATACGGCGCCGAGCGCGAGATCTGGCGGGGGAT
Organism: bacterium; assembly: GCA_037141055.1. Lineage (GTDB taxonomy): Bacteria > Bacteroidota > Bacteroidia > Bacteroidales > FEN-979 > CAIVAT01. The sequence continues at coordinate 17,791 of JBAXDH010000031.1, forward strand.
GGAAGAGGGGCTGAACGCAGTGATCATTAACCCCTCGGTGATCATTGGCCCCGGTTTCTGGCAGGATAATTCGGGGTTATTCCGCCTTGTGTACGAAGGATTGAAATATTACACCCGGGGCGTAAACGGATATGTGGATGCCCGCGACATCAGCAAAGCCATGATCGGCCTGATGGATGGAAACCATTTCGGAGAACGTTTCATCTGTTCGGCGGCCAACCTTTCGTACCAGGATTTTTTCGGCCTCATCGCAAAGCACATGGGAAAACCTGCCCCTTCTGTCAATGTTCCCCCGGCCATGACCTCCGTCGCCTGGCGGGTTGAGGCGGTGCGCGCCTTCCTCACCGGGTCAAAGCCCGAAGTGACCCGCGAAATGGCCACCACTACATCCCAGGTATATACCTATTCAAGCGAAAAACTTTGCAGAACCCTGGACTTTGAATTCCGTCCGGCAGAAGAATCGATCCGTGAAGTCTGCACTTTTTTTCTGCACGACCATCAGCCGGTTTCCTGATCCAGGGCTATGCCGAAACGCCCTGGAGCAGCCATGTTTTCATTGAACCTTTCCCCTTTACGTCAATTTCACCGCGTTCGCGGGTGTTGAATTTTCCGTCCAGTTTTTTCCTGACCCTGTCGGTGATCTGCACCTCTCCGACAACACCGAGCGATTCCATGCGGGAAGCCGTGTTTACCACGTCGCCCCACAGATCGTAGCTGAATCTTTTATCCCCGATGATGCCGGCAACAACCTCCCCGGCATCGATGCCGATTCGTACGCGGAGATCAAGCCCGTCGTGTGTTTTGTAGGTTCGCATCACTTCGCACGACTCCAGTGCGAATTTTGCAGCGGTTTCTACGCTGCCCGGTGAAGGTTCCGGCAACCCGCTCACGGCCATGTAGCGATCGCCGATGGTCTTGATCTTTTCCATCCTGTGTTTGTCGGCCAGGGAATCCATCCGTGTGAAAAACCCGGTAAGAACCTCCACGATATATTCCGGGGTTTTATCGCTGGAAAAAGTTGTAAACCCTGCGATGTCAATGAAAACCACTGCGGCATTTTCGAAACGGTCGGCGATAACGTTTTCTCTCTTTTTCAACCGGCGGGCAATGGTTGCCGGAAGCATGTTCCGCAGAAGGCGTTCCGATTTTCTGCGCGATTGGTAGATGAGAAGCAGTATGACAATCAGGCCGATCAATCCGCCTGCAAGTGCAATTCGCTGGAGATTCGCCGTTTCGAGGCGGGCTTTCTGCAGTTGAAGTTCCTTCTCCTTAAGTTCACTTTCCCTGTCAGTGTCCATTTTGGCCATTTTAAGGCTGTTCTCCTGCGTGAAAACAGAATCTTTGGTTACATAGCTCAGCTGGGCGTACCGGTAGGCTTTTTCCCAGTCTTCAAGTTGTTTATAGGCATGAGACAGGTTCAGGTACCAGCTGAACAACTGCTTGTCGGCATTGATGTCGGCCGCAATTTCTGCGGCGTTCCCGGTATATTCTATGGACAATTTTAAATAACTCTTCTTTTTTGATTCGGATAATGTATCCCGGGAATGGCGGTAGCCGGCGGAAGTATCGGTTGCCATTTTGTAATAAACCTCCCCGATGTTCCCGTAATCGTACATCATCACCCTGCGTTCGCCAATTTTTTTTGCAATTTTAAGTGAACGGCTGTACGAAACAAGTGCATCCGGATATTTAGACAGGTCGGCGTAAACCCAGCCGATATTTGCAAGCGTTACGGAAATGCCTCTTTTTTCGCCCGCCGCCTCGTAGTTCTTCAAGGCTTTTGAGTAGTATTCCAGGGCTTTTGGATAGGATTGCATTTCCTTGCAGATAGTGCCGATATTCCCCTGGTTCCGGGCCATCCCCCTGATGTCGTTCATCTCCACGGCAATAGTGAGCGCTTTGTTATAGTATTCCAGGGCTTTGGGATAATTTGGCAACTCTGCATAAACATTCCCAAGGTTGCCTGAAGCCCTGGCAATCCCGCTTTTATTCTTTGTTTCTTCGGCCAGTTTCAGCGCCCGGAGAAGCGTTTCGAGCGCCTTTGGATACTCGGCCACTGCCCAATAGCACGCCCCGGTGGAGATTAGGCAGAAAATCAGTCCGTGGGAATAGTTCAGTTTTTCAGCAAGGACAGCCCCGCTCAGCCCGGTTTCAATTCCCTTCCTGGAATTCTGCAGGTAATATTCATATGAAATTTTATTGTAGAGATTTACCCTGGCAGTGTCGTCGCCGGGATGCTGCCGAAGTTTTGCCAGAAGTGAGTCAATACGCGCTGTTTGGGTGCCCTGGGAACTGACATGAAATGATCCCGCAACAAAAAGAACAACGAAAATTCCGTAAACCACCAGGGGTTTTTGCATGGCGAATCAATTACCGTTTGTAAGGTAAATGTATAACAAAAATAGTGAAATAAAAATTTATTTTGTTATTTCACTATTTTATAAGGTTCCTGTAATGATAATACCGCGTCACGATATCATCCACAAAGCCTTCCGTTTTGTAATCGAGCGGATAGGCATCTGCGGTGTCGGCTTTTGCTACCGGGTCTTTTTTTGAGCGGCGGAGAAGGTAGTAATCCACATGACCGTTCCACCGGTTTTTATCTTTCCCGAATCTCTCCGCTTTTTCGCGGGCGGCCATCACCCGGCCCATGCCGACATTGTACGAGGCAAGCACGAAATAGATGCGTTCGACCGGGTTTGTGATTTCATCGGGAAGCAGCTTGTCGAGGTATTTCAGGTATTTCACCCCGCCGGCAATCTGCCTTGCCGGTGTTGCCGCGCTGTCGATGCCGAACTTTGCCGCAGTCTCGGGCATCAGCTGCATCAGCCCGCTGGCACTGTGCGAGGAGGTCAGCCCCTGCTGGAAATTGGATTCCTCGTAAATCAGGGAGGCCACCAGGCGCCAGTCCCACATCACCTGTTTGCTTTGTTCCCTGATGGCTTCATCAAATGGAGAGAGCTTTCTGCCGACGACGGAGAAATAGTCGCTCCGGAGGAAACTCGCAATGCGCTGGTTGTCGAAATAGGCGAGGTAGGTTTGTTTCAGATCCCGCGAGGCTTTTATCTCCTTCAGCCATCCATTCACCTCGGTGCGCAGCGAATCGGAGACAAGGCCCATGCCCCAGGCATAGGAAAAGAGTGGAAAGGCCAGCACCGATATGTCGAGATTCCGGTAATACCGGTGATACGCCATGGCCACGTTTTCCTGGCAAATGGCAAAACGGATTTTCCCGGCCGACACGCTGCTGATCAGGTCCTCCTGGCTGATGTCAGCCACTTCCTTCACGATAGCGTGTTTTCCCGTCTTTTTGTAGAAAGCATGATACTGGGCGGCCAGGAAAGGGTCCTGTCGAACATATACCGTGTCATGCGGGAAGTTTTTAAGAGAGCCCAGCGTTGCAGTGGTATCTTTCCCGATGCCGCTCCCTGTGCGCTGAACCAGCACCAGCCTGGTTTCACCGAACGGATCAGAAAACCGGGCGAGTTTTTTCCCGTCTCCCGATACAGGCAGATTCAGGGCGATGATGTCGGCCGCATTGTTGCGCAGGTAATACTCCAGTTTCGAAATATCATTGCTGGCGATGATCCTGAGCGGCACCCCCAGGTATTTGGCAAACGACTCCAGCAGCGAAAGCTGGTATCCCATGGCTTCGCCCTTGTAGATAAAGTAATTCAGCGTGTTTTGATCGGTTAGGGCGATCAGGTAACCTCGTTCGCGGATCCGGCGAAGTGAATCTTTTTTTGCTTCTTCCTTGTGATAAAGGCCGCGTGTAATAAAAAAGGCAGCGGCAGCTACCGCCAACCCGAGGATGATGGCCCTGAGAATGATGTATTTCCTGGATGTCTTGATCAATATATCGGTTTAAGAAACTTTTCGGTATCTCAGGATGGCAAGGCTCAGGCTGCAAACAGCATAAACAACGAGCGACCAGAAATGGCGGCTGATATCTTCGAAACCCGACCCCTTCAGCAAAACCATCCGCATGATTTTGATAAAATACATGACCGGATTGAGCCTGTCGAGGGTTTGCGCCCACTGCGGCATGCTTTCAATAGAGGTAAACAGGCCGCTCATCAGGATAAAGACCACCATGAAAAAGAACGAAACAAGCATCGCCTGCTGCTGTGTATGCGTGATGGTTGAGATGAGCAGGCCGAATGACAAAATTACAAAAAGATAGACAGATGCCGACATGAAAATCAACCCGGGATTTCCCTCCATCGGGATGTTGAACAGCAACTTGCCGACGGCGAGGCCAAACGCGAGTTCAAAGAGCCCGATAAACCAGAACGGCATGAGTTTCCCGGTAATGAACTGGATTTTATTGATCGGCGTCACGTTGATCTGTTCAATGGTGCCGATTTCCATCTCGCGGACAATGTTCATCCCCGAAAGCAGCAGCCCGATGATGGTGACCAGCAGCACCAAAATCCCGGGTACCATGTAGGTTTTATAGTTCAGTTTCGGATTATACCAGTAGCTGTAATCGGTTTGAATGCTCCTGACGCCTGCCTGCACCGCCGGGCTGGCATTTTCAAGGACCACGCCGCGGTTGAAGTCGAGCAGGATCATGGTCGAGTAAGCATTGATGAGCCCTGCGCTCTGCCCGTTGATGGCATTGATCACCATCTGAACTTTGGCATGACCTTCCTTCAGCAGATTTTTTTCAAATCCCGACGGAATCTGCAGGATCATGTCCGTGTTTCCCTGTTTCATCTCATCTTCGGCCTCCCGGTATGAAAAAGAAGCGCTTTGAACCTGGTAAAACGGAGAACCCTCAAATTTGCTGAAGAGTTTACGGGAAGTCCCGGAGAGGTCAAGATCAACCACCGAACACCGGATGTGCTTCATTTCATAGGTGGCGGCGTTGACAAGAATGATGAGCTGCACGACCGGAACGATAAAAATGATCGGCAGCATGGCTTTGTTGCGGAAAACCTGCAGGAACTCTTTCTGGATGATATAAAGGATCGTTCTCATCAGGCAAGGCGGACGTTAAATTTTTTGATGCTCAGTGCGAGGAAGAGAGCCGTAAATCCGGCCATAATGAGGGTTTCGCGCCATACGTATTCAATGCCGTTTCCCTGGAGCATGATGCTTTTGATGATGGTGATGTAATATTTAGGCGGCATGGCATGGCACAGCACCTGCATGATCCACGGCATGTTTTCGACCGGGAAGATGAAGCCGCTGAGAAGGATCGTCGGAAGCATCAGCACCACCAGCGATAGCATCATGGCAACCTGCTGGCTGCTTGTGATGGTCGAGATCAGGATGCCGAGCGAAAGGGCCATGCAGATATACAGAAAACTTTCGGCCAGCAGCAGGAAAATGCTTCCCAGGATTGGCATGCCAAAAACCAGGTGACCCAGCACCAGGATGATGCAGGCATCGGCAAATGCCAGGAACACGTATGGAAATACTTTACCGATGATGATCTGTGCGGGCCTCATCGGGGAGACCAGCAGGAGTTCCATGGTCCCAAGTTCTTTTTCACGGGTGATGGACAGGGAAGTCATCAGCGCCGAGATCAGCATCAGAAGCATGGCCATCAGTCCGGGAACGAACATGTAAACGCCTTTCAGCTCCCCGTTGTACATCATCCGCACTTCTGGGATGATCCGGAGCGGGACTTTGCCGGAATTCATGGAAGCAAGGTAGTTGCTGATGATGCCGCTGGAGTAATTCACCAGCATGTTGGCTGTATTGGGATCGGAGGCATCCGCGATAATCTGGACATGTGCTGTGCCTGTCTTCTCCAGTTTCCCGGCAAACCCGCTTTCGTAGATGAGCGCGAGTTTTACGTCACCCTGCCGGAATACAGGTTCGATTTCCGCCACTGAATTCAGGTTGCGTTCCAGGATAAAATAACCGGAGGAGAGTATTTTGTCACTGATCTTCCGGGTAACCGCATCTTTCGACGGGTCGCAGATGGCGATTTTCGCATCCTTGATCTCGTTGGTGAGCACGTATCCGAACAGCATCAGCTGAACGGCAGGCATGCCAAAAAGGATCATCAGGGTGCGGTAATCCCTGAAAATATGGTAAAACTCCTTGATGACAAATCCCCGGAATCGTTTCATAAAAGCTCCTTGCTGGTTGCCCAGAAATAGTAAAACCGGCCCGCCGATACCAGCAAAGGCACGCTCATCGTAACATAGAAATTATACAGCCATTCTTTGTTGATCATGTCAAACCTGCGCAGCATGATACCCCCGGTGATCATGACAGCCATCATGATATAGCCCCGGAAATTGAAAAATGAAAATGCACATGGATAGGGGATGTTAAGCCCGTGGATCCTTTTGATGTGTTTTCGGGAAATCTTCGCAAAAAGCAACACGTAAAAGATCATGCCGAAAACCAGGCCACCGGCAATGCGCCAGCCGAGATGCTGGCCGTGTTGCAGGAGGTAGCTGAGGCCGCGCCCGCCCAGGATCCCGCCCGCGGTGGTCCAGGCCAGCCCTGCGATAAAGAGCAGGTTGTGCTTGCTGACGGAAGGTTTGAGTTTGGTGAGTTGGTTCATAGGTTATCTGGCCAGTTTAATAAACACATCATTCATCGACTCCGCCCCATACTGCCTCTTCAGGTTATCAGGCGTGTCCAGCGCGGCGATTCGCCCGTCGACCATGATCGATACGCGGTCGCAGTATTCGGCTTCATCCATATAGTGTGTTGTTGCAAATACCGTAATTCCGCTGTGGGCGGCTTCATAAATCATATCCCAGAACTGCCGGCGCGTGATGGGATCAACGCCTCCTGTGGGTTCATCGAGAAAAACAATCTTCGGGTTATGCAGGATGGCAACCGAGAAAGCCAGCTTTTGCTTCCACCCGAGCGGGATGTCCCTGATCAGTTTGTTCCGTGCCGATTCGAAGCCAAGCCGCTCCATCAGGGCATGGGAACGGGAATCGATCTCCTTCTTTCTCAGTCCGTAAATGCCGCCGTAAAACCTGATATTTTCGAATACGGTAAGGTCGTCATACAACGAAAACCGCTGGCTCATGTACCCGATGTTCTTTTTCACCTTTTCACGCTGGGTGTAGATATCGTAACCGGCCACGTTAAGTTCCCCGGAGGTGGGATAGGACAACCCGCACAGAATCTTGATGGCAGTGGTTTTTCCTGCGCCATTGGCCCCCAGGAAACCGAATATTTCGCCCTTTCTCACCTCGAATGTCAAATGATCATTGGCTACGAACGAGCCAAATTTTTTGACCAGGTTTTTAACGGTGATGATATTTTCGATGGCTATTGACATGTTTTTTTACCCCTCCCTTTTTTGGGGAGGGGTCAGGGGTGGGGTATTCATCAATTCCATAAAACAATCTTCAATGGTCGCCTCAATGGATGCGACCTCCACCGATTCATGCCTGTTGCTCTTCAGGAATTCCGACAATGAATCCGTGTCAGGTGAATTCTCCCTGAAAGCTACATGGGCCGATTGTCCGAAAGCATAAACGCTGTGCACCCCCGGGTAATTCCTGAGTTCACCCAGCAGGTTGTAGATGTCGCCGGCTTTCACCGAAAGCAGTGACAACGGGTAGTTACCAACGACCTCCTTCGGTGTGCTGATGGTCATGACCCTACCTCCCTGCATGAGGGCAACCCGGTCGCACAGGCTTGCTTCATCCATATAAGGTGTGGAGACGAGAATTGTGATCCCGGCAGTTTTCAACCGCTTCAGCATTTCCCAGAATTCGAGCCGGGAAACAGCATCCACGCCGGTGGTTGGTTCATCGAGGAAAAGCACATCCGGTTTGTGGATCATGGCGCATGACAAAGCCAGCTTCTGTTTCATGCCGCCCGACAGTTTCCCGGCTTTCCTGTTTTTAAAGGGTTCGATCTGCTGGTAGATATCCTTGATCAGGTCGTAATTTTCGCGGATGGTGGTTCCGAAGATGGTGGCAAAGAAGTTCAGGTTTTCTTCAACCGTCAGATCCTGGTAAAGTGAAAATTTACCGGGCATGTACCCGCTGATATTCCTGATCTTTTTATAATCCTTCACAACATCGTAACCTTCCACGGTGCATTTACCGGTGTCGCCCAGCAACAGGGTGGTGAGAATCCGGAAAAGGGTTGTTTTGCCGGCACCGTCAGGACCGATGAATCCAAACAACTCACCCTTGCCGACGTCGAAGGAGATGTCGTCAAGGGCAAGTGTTTTCCCAAAATGTTTGGTTAAATGTTCAACAATGACCGATTGCACCGGACTGGTTTATTAATTCTGCGGTGGGGTGCTTTTTGTCCAGTATGTATTTCTCCCGAGTAATGATACACCCACATAACCGCGTACTTTTAGTTTGGCCGGACTATCGAACTGGATGTAACATTTATAAGTCTTACCGTTTTTTGGGTCATAAATCGTACCTCCCGACCATTCATCCTTTCCGTCGAAGGAAAAATTCTTCATGTTTACCATCCCGATAAGCGGGGTGACTTTCAGCTTTTCATCAGGGTTTTCCTTGTCGGTCCGCGCCAACCCGGTAATCTTGTCGTTTGGTTCCCTGAGCCAGACAAGCTTTCCGAAATACTTTCCGTTTTCTTTATACAAGGTGATTTTACCGGTGGCTTCCTGGTTCAGCCAGGTGCCCACGATATCATCGGCTTTGTGAGTTTGAGCCAGGGCGTTAAACCCCGACCATACGGTCATAAGCAGGACCATTAGAAATGCTGATGTGGTTTTTTTCATGGTTTTTGTTTTTGGTTAATTAGTGATCAGTTTAATTTCGCCCGGCATCCCGATTTTCAGGCTGCCGTTGTTCAAAACACGCACCTTGACGGCGTAAACAAGGTTGACGCGTTCTTCTTTGGTCTGGATGGTTTTGGGCGTGAATTCGGCTGTTTGTGATATCCAGCTTACAATACCATCCATTTTTGTGTTGGTTTTTTCATCATTGTCGATCGCGACTTCCACCTTGTCACCAAGCCTGACATGGGGCAACTGTGCCCCGCTGACATAGACCCGCAGTTGCATTTCGCGCAGATCGGCGATCTTGTACAACGGTTTTCCAAAAGTAGCCACTTCATTGTTTTCGGCAAATTTGGTCAGAACGGTTCCTTTTACCGGGTTGACGATGCGGGCATTTTTAATGGAAGCACGAACCTGGGCGATCTGCTGCTCCGTACTGCCAATCTGGTCGTCGATGCCGGCAAACTGCGATTTGACAAGGGCGATCTGCTTGTCAATAAGGTTCAGGTTTGAGTTGAGGTCGTCCAGCTGTTTCTGGGTTGCAGCACCATCTTTGAGTAATTTTATTACCCGGTTTTTTTCAACCTGGATGTTCTCACGGTTTTGCTCATGTACGGCAATCTGCGCTGCAAGGTCCTCCTTACGGGAGCCGGTGGCATTTTTTTGTTCAATTCCCTGGAGTTTTTTCAGGTGCAGGTCCGTAGTGTCAATATAGCCGACAACCTGGTTCGAATCGAGCAGCTGCCCTTCCTCCAGATTAAAAAGCATGATCTGTCCGTTTGCAAGCGAGGAAACGGTCACCTCCGTGGCTTCAAATGAACCGTACGCATCGGGTTTGTCACTGGTGCTGCTGCAGGATGACATCAGGACGAATGCTGCTAGTATTCCTGGAAGATATCGTGTCATTGGTTGAAATATTTCAGGATGAAATTATAATTTGCCAATCGTATACAAATAACTGATTTTTGCCTTTATCAGCTGAATTTTATGGATTTCAAGCCCCCTCCTTGCCTGTGTTTCATCGTTGACCCTGAGAATGTAATCACTGGAGGTGATCACCCCGTTTGAAAGCTGCGACGAAGCTGTTTCCGTGATGCCCGCCCTCAGGGCAACAAGTTCCCGGTCTTTATCCAGCAGGTCGGTATATTTGGCAATGTCGGTCGTGTTTTTCTGGCTGGTCATCCGGAGATTCTTGTCGAAGGACTCCTGCTGGTTTTTAATAATGTCGGCCTGGATGTCGTAGATCTTCTTTTCGTTTCTATTCGCATTCCAGTTCCAGGGATTCCAGGTGACTTTGGCACCGACCATGAGCATCGGGGCAATGTCTGTTGAAAGAAAATTATACCCGGGCCGGCCGAAACCAAACTGGCCGAAAGCCCAGAGTTTCGGGTTCCATTTCGTGGTGACCATGTTTTTCATCAGGTTGGCCCGGTCCCGTTGAATGGAGTAAATTTCAAATTCGATGCGTTTGTTTTCGAAATTCAGGTTGGGGAGGGTGATCACGGGTGTTTTAAAAGACGAATTTTCATCCAGGGGCATTGAAATCAGCTCGGAAAGCATGCGGATGGCGGCCAGGCGGTCCATGGATAATTCGAAAATATTCTGCTCCAGTTTGATGATCTCGGCGCGGATAAGGTCGGCATTCATTTTGAGTGTAGCACCGTTTCTTACGGCCGACCCTACTTCGGCAAGTTTTGATTCGAGTTGCTTTTTCGTCTCCTGCAACAACCTGATATTCTCCTGTGTAAGCAGGATGCTGAAAAAATACTGGTTTACCTGTTCCTTTAAAAGATATAACCCGGCATCCACATTTTTCTTATCAACGCTGACATTGAATTTTTCAAGTTTTTTCTGATAGCTTGTAATGTTGCCGTCATAGATCGATTCGCTGACGTCGAGGGTGAGCTTGTACTGGTCCCTGGGGATCGTCGGTCCGGTAAGCTGCGGCAGGTTGGCCGGCAGCGGGATCACCACTTCCGTGACTTCATTCTGCCAGCTGGCACTTCCGTTGACGTTAAACTGGGGGAGATAGTTTTTGTTCAGGTTGCTTGTCCTGAGTTCACTTGATTTGTCCAGCAGGCCTGCCTGCCTGGTAAGCGGGTAGCTTTTCTGAACCTGCTGATAACAATAGTCGAGTGTAATGGAATCCTGTGCGGCAAGTTTCTGAATGCCAAACATCGTGAGGAAAATTGCCGGTATTAAGCAGCATACTTTAGTCCAGGTGGGTATTCTTTTCATATCTGTTCATTGCATTTGCAATAAATGTAGGAACAATTTGGAAGAAAAATTATTTCGGAATTTTTATTTTCTGCCCGGGCATCAGGCGGCTGTTATTTTTCAGGTTGTTGTAGGACTTCAGTTGTGAGACAGTCACATCGAATTTATCAGCGATCCCCCACAGGTTGTCTCCGGCCTGGATGGTGTATGAGGTATACTTTGAATTTCCCGATGAAGCAGTTTTGGGTTTGGAACCTGTCTCAGACTTTGCATTGCTGGTGGAACTGCCATTTGGCACCACTTTGATTTTCTGGCCGACAAGAATTTTCTGCTCATCCAGGTTGTTCCATTTCATCAGTTCGGCAGTGGTGCAGTGATATTTTGTAGCAATGGCCCCGAGGCTTTCGCCGCTTTTAACCACATGGACTGCTTTAGGAGCTTCTTCGGACTGCACCGGGGACGTGGCGGAAGTTTTGGCTGCGGCCGGTTCGGTTTCAGTTTTAACGGCTGTTTTTACGGAAGTGTCTTTCGGCAGGGGTTGCGGAATATAGGTCGAGGTGACGGCAACTTCACGGTCTTTGGCTTTCGCAGTGTTCGTGTATACCAGGATTTTTTTGTTCGGTTTGACGTAGTTTTTCTTAAGCCCGTTGAGCGATTTCAGTTCAGCCGGGGTCATGTGGAACTTTTTAGAAATGGATGAAACCGTTTCACCGCTTTTCACAGTGTAAAGCTCCGATTCACGGTAGTTGCTGCTGATAAGGCGTGACAACGAATCGCCCGCCAGTCCCTCTTTTGTGGTATAGGCATACAACGCGTTTTCGTTGTTGATAAAGCTGCCGATGTACTTTTTTCGCAAACGGAGTTTGTACGGATTCTCGGCAGTGGCCGGAATAAGCCTGTGTTTGAACGAGGGGTTCAGGAACACGATCTCCTCCATCGGGATGTTCAGCATTTCGGATATCTGGTCGAACGACAGTGGACGGTGCACCGTTACCGTGTCCACTTCATAGTAAAGTATGCCGGGGTCGACCGGGTAGATTTTGTGTTCGTTCGCATAACTGACAACGTAACTTGCAGCAATGAAGGCCGGAACATACGAAGCAGTTTCCCTTGGCAGGTATTTTTTTATGGCCCAGAAATTCTTGATCCCCCCGGAGCGGCGGATGGCTTTGTTTACGTTACCCGCGCCCGAATTGTAGGCTGCCAGCGCCAGGGACCAGCTTCCGTAAATATTGTACAGGTCGGTGAGGTGTTCGCAGGCTGCAATGGTTGACTTGTAAGGATCGAACCGGTCGTCGACATATGTGCTTACCTTCAGTCCGTAAACCTTCCCGGTTCCGTACATGAACTGCCACAGACCTTTTGCACCGGCGGGGGAATTGGCGATGGGATTGAGCGCCGATTCAATAACGGCAAGGTACTTGAGCTCCAGCGGCATGTTGAACTTGTCAAGCTGCTCTTCAAAAAGCGGGAAGTAAATCTGTGACAACCCGAGAATACGGGCGGTCAGTTTGCGTTTTCTAACGCTGTAGAGTTCAATGAATTTTTTCACCTCCCCGTTGTACACAAATTCAAACGGCGACTGATCATTCATCAAAGCGATGCGTTCACGATAAACAGAATCGGAAAAGGCAGGGACGTCCGTATCTGAATAAGTACTCCAGTTTTGATACTGGTTGGCATTCGGAAATTTCGTGTCTTCAAAGATCATGAGGTTTGCAAGGCTGTCAAGCATGACGACAACCTGGTCATCTTCAACGAATGGTTTGTTTCTGAGCAGTGAATCGGGACGGATCGGATTTTGCGCGAAAAGGCAAAACGGGGAGATTACAATGAACAGGAGGACAATCCGGATTTTTTTCAATACCATGAAGATAACATTTTAATCAATAAGGGTTTAAAGATTAACTGCAAAAATAGGGTTTTATTTTTAAAATTTTCCACATGAATCATTATAGTTACATTTGTAAACACAACCTTTTCCAGATGAAACAGATTTCCCAAATGCTTTTGCTGCTGGCACTCGTGTCTTCCACCGCTTATGCCCAGGATAAATCAAAGGCTGACCGTCCGCCCCTTCAGCATGAAATGACCCCCGATGAATTGCTTCGCAAAGGTGAAATCGGAAGAGGTTTCATCGAAACGGATCCTCCGGTTGCACCGGTTCGGAATGTCGCTGAGTTTGACCGCATGCAGGGCGCCCTGGTCCGCTATCCGTTCGGCATCCCGATTTCGCTCATAAAGGAAATGGCCCTGGATGTTACTGTTACGACCATCGTTGCCTCCGTTGCACAGCAAAACACGGTGATCGGCCAGTATGTGGCCAATGGCGTGGATACCAGCCATTGCAATTTCCTGATCGCCCCCTCCGACAGTTACTGGACCCGTGATTATGGTCCCTGGTTTGAATCCGACAGCGCCAATCAGATCGGAATCGTCGATTTTCCTTACAACCGTCCCCGGCTCAATGACGACGAAATTCCCAAAAAGGTTGCGGAAATGCTAGGGATTCCCTGGTTCGGCATGAATGTAATTTCAACCGGCGGCGATTATATGACCGACGGATTCGGCATTTCCTCCTCCACCGACCTCGTATGGGTTGAGAATCCGGCCCAGACCCACGCCCAGATCGCCCAGAAAATGTTCAATTACCTTGGCGTGACAAACTACCAGGTGGTTCCCGATCCGAATCTTTCGACTACCATCGACCACATCGACTGCTGGGGCAAGTTCCTGGCGCCCGATAAAATCCTGATCCGGAAAGTACTTACATCCGATCCTGAATATTCGGCCCTTGAAACAGCGGCAACCTATTGGGCTTCGCAGACCTGTTCGTTCGGTTATGCCTATAAAGTGATCCGGGTGATGACACCGCAGGATCAGCCCTACAGCAATTCGGTGATCCTGAACAACAAAGTGCTTGTCCCGTTTATGAATTCCGTATGGGACGACAGCGCCAAAGCGGTGTATGAAGCAGCCATGCCCGGCTACCAGGTGATTGGCTTTATCGGGAACCCATCCACGCCCTGGCTTTCAACGGATGCGCTGCATTGCCGGGTGATGGGCATTTCGGATGTTGGCCTGCTGCACATCAAACATATCCCGATCAACGGCAACCAGCCTTGTGAGTACGATTACATTGTAAATGCCGATATCATTGCCAGCAGCCATTTGCCGGTAAAATCGGATTCAGTACTCATTCATTATACGGTAAACGGCGGCCCTTACCACACGGCGCTGATGGTACACACAACTGGAAACAATTACAGCGGCATCATCCCGAAACAGCCGGCCGGAAGTGTCGTCAAATACTACCTTTCTGCCGCCGATCAATCGGGCCGTCATGCCACGGCACCGTTTATCGGTGCAGCCGATCCCTATACCTTTAACACGATTTATACGAACCTGGCGCCTGTCCCCGATACCCTGTGGTTCATTACCGCGGAGGATTGCATGAAAGGTAAAATCTGCCAGATGCATAATTACATGAACAGTGCGACCGGACTGGATTTTATCCAGCAAAACGGGAATGGTCTTCCATGGTACGTCGATTCAATGTCGGTCGCAACCTTGCCGCACATGGTCAACCCGGGCGACAGTGTTGCCATTCGCGTGAAAATGTATATCCTGGTGGCCGGTTCAAGCATTCAATTTGTTGTTGACAGCCTCAGGGTTACCACATCTTCCGGCAGCTTTCATGTGATCATCATGATCAACCCTGCTTTGTTGATGTCCGTTGCAGAATCTGGCGGTCATACTGCCATCGGAAACAGCTACCCAAACCCCTTTTCATCGGAAACAACGATCCCCGTTTCAGTTACCAGGCGTAGCCACCTTACCATGGAAATCCTGGATGCCACGGGTTCAGTCGTCAAAACACTCCTTTCAGAAGTGTTGGAACCCGGAACAACCAACATTCCGTGGGATGGAACCAATGATTGCGGGAATAAGCTTTCGCCGGGAATATACCTGTGCAGGCTGATCAGTGAACAGGCGACGGAAACAAAAAGGTTGATCCTGCTAAAATGACATTTACCCCACCCTAAATCCCTCCCCAAACAGGGAGGGACTTGCTCCCCTTCCCTTTCTGGGGAAGGGGTTGGGGGGATGGGGTCTGACATTTACCCCACCCTAAATCCCTCCCCAAACAGGGAGGGACTTGCTCCCCTT
>JBAXDH010000032.1:0-32744 GCA_037141055.1 bacterium
CATCGCTTTTAAAATGTTTGAATAATCCAACAATAGAATACTCTTTTTGTTTCTCGTCCTTTAAAAAACCTTGCAGTTCGTGAATACTTTTTGTACTTTTGGTTTGTGGAGTCATCTCTTTTGGTTTTTTGTGTCTAACTAATTCAAATATAACCAAATAAAGGGATTTCTCCACGCTTTTTATTGAAATATTATGATAATCTTCTTAACATAGGCTGTAGCTTAATTTATTGATTTTTGAACCCCGAAACTTGAGTAATGAATTGGTTTACATCTTCCACATTGTTTGGGTTGGAATATATCAAGGGTAAAGTTCATTGTTTCATTGATCATCCCATTTTGTAGAAAAGCGAGTGTTTTTCCTAAAAGGTGGGGCCATCTGGCTTCAGCGTCTTATTTTGTTTTTCTATATTTGCACCTTATCAGTTTAAAGGATAACCGTGAATTTGTAAGGACAAGATTGTTGAATTGCCAATTCATTTTATCCTGAGCAATTATGAATCTGCAAGAAATATTTTCTAACATTAATTTGCCTATCCATCAGCGCTATAGTATGATGGTGGATCATCTTTCCTTTGTAGCTCCCGTAATGAAAACCGATTTATGGAACGAGTTGAACACGTCCTATCCTATCAGCGCAGATATCTTCGTGGAGATAGATCCTGTAATGGTGCAAAAAGGCAAGGAAAAAGGGTTAAACGCCTTTGCATTCAGCATCACTGATTTGCCATTGGAAAATGAAAGTGTATCCACTGTTATAGACCTTTCAACTATTGACCATATCGAAGATCCATTTCCTGCCTTAAAGGAATACCGGAGGGTATTAAAAAAAGAGGAACGGTCAAATTGTTATATTGTATGCTGGATGGGCAATAAAGCTTCTGAGAAAATGACAAACTGGGACGGATTGCAGTACTATTTTCATGAGATAGATTTTCTGAAGAAAATATATCAGTCCGGTTTTTACATTGAAGCCCACAATAATTTTGCAGGACTGGGAGACAGTCAATGCTACCTCGAGTTTTTTCATTTAAAATTACAGCCAGAAAAATTTAGCCTTTGGAATTTGTTCATTACCTGTATGCTGAAAATGAATTTGTTAGCTGTTATTCCGATTGCCCGGTTGAGTAACCCAAATAAATGAAAGATCAGGAAATGAAACTTCGGGGTAAATGAGGGATAATACTACGAACGTTACTACAAATGAAAAAAGCCACCTACAACAAAGCGTGCAAGTGGCTGATTCAGTGGTGACCCCAGAGGGATTCAAACCCCCAACCTGCTGATCCGTAGTCAGCTACTCTATTCAGTTGAGCTATGGGGCCAATTCATATTAAAGATCGAACGATTGACGAAGTACAATCCATCTCCTCCGTTTCGGGGTGCAAATATACAAACTTTTTCAAATTAAATTATACCTTTGCAAATTTGATTTTCGTATTACAAAATTTGACTGTAACGATGATAAGCGTAGGCATACAAAAACTTACACCCGACGATTTCTACCGGATTCTTTTCCTGGATGAAAAGATCGGACTCGACCCGAAGGCAGTAGCGAAAGTAAAGGCAAATTACCAGTTTCTGAAAGAATTTGCCAAAGGAAAAGTAATTTACGGCATCAATACCGGCCTCGGGCCGATGGCTCAATATAAAATCACCGGCTCCAACGAACTTCAGCTCCAGTATAATCTCATTCGCAGCCACTGTTCCGGTTGCGGCACGCCCCTGGGCGAAATTTACGCAAAGGCCACCATGCTCGCCAGGCTCAACACTTTCATGCAGGCCAAATCGGGCATCCATGTCGAGGTGGTCGAACTGCTGAAGGAACTGATCAACCGCAACATCAACCCCCACATCCCCGAACATGGCGGCGTGGGCGCGAGCGGTGACCTTGTTCAGCTTGCACACCTGGCGCTGAACCTGATCGGGGAAGGTGAAATCTGGTACGAAGGCAAACTGCAGCCCACCGGGGACGTTTTTAAGAAGGAGAAACTGACCCCGGTCAAAATGCATATCCGGGAGGGACTTTCGCTCATCAACGGCACATCGGCCATGACCGGTATCGGCATGATCAACATCGTGCATGCGAAGAACCTGCTCGACTGGGCAGTGCTCGCTTCATCGATGATCAATGAAATTGTGGAATCGTACGACGATCATTTCTCCGAAGGCCTGAACAAGGTTAAATCACACTACGGACAAAACCAGGTGGCGAGGATGATGCGCTCGATCTTACAGGACAGCAAGCTGATCCGCCGGCGCGCCGACCACCTTTACAACGGGAAAACAGAACAGGTCGAGGTATTTACGCACAAGGTGCAGGAATACTATTCGCTACGCTGCGTTCCCCAGGTTCTGGGCCCGATTCTCGATGCCATTTTGAATGCCGAGAAGGTGCTGATCAACGAAGTTAACTCCACCAATGACAACCCCATCATCGACAGCGATGCCAAAAACGTGTACCACGGAGGAAATTTCCATGGCGACTACGTGGCATTCGAGATGGACAAACTGAAGATTGCCGTTACAAAGTTGTCAATGCTTGCCGAACGCCAGCTCAATTACCTGATGAACGACAAGATGAACCAGAAACTTCCGCCGTTTGTAAACCTGGGCAAACTCGGGTTCAACCTCGGCATGCAGGGAGTGCAGTTTACAGCAGTATCCACGGTGGCCGAAAATCAAACCATGTGTTTCCCGATGTCGATACACAGCATCACCAGCAACAACGACAACCAGGACATTGTGAGCATGGGCACCAATGCCGCCATGATGGCCAAGCGCGTGATCGACCATACCTATATTGTGATCTCGATCCACATGATTACCATTCTCCAGGCAATCGATTTTATGAAGTTCAAACCGAAACTGTCAACCTATTCCCGCCTGAAATTTGAAGACCTGCGGAAGATTGTGCCGAAGTTTACCGAAGACACGACAAAGTATAAGGAAATTCAGCAGATTACAAATTACATCCTGGAAAATAAGCCGAAGTTCCCGATAGAAGAATAAATTTTAAAAACTCAATCAGAAGACAAAACTAAAGTAGCATGAAATACGCACTGGTTACCGGAGGTTCACGCGGCATCGGCAGGGCCATATCGCTCAGGCTGGCCGAGATGGGATACTATGTGCTCATCAACTACAACTCAAATCAGCCGGAGGCGGAAATCACATTGCAGCAGGTGAGGGAGAAAGGCAGCGACGGCGAAATAATAAAATTCGATGTTTCTTCGCAGGAGCAGGTTGAGCAGGCGCTCGGGCAATGGCAGGCGGCGCATGAGGGGTCGTACATACGGGTGCTTGTCAACAATGCAGGCATCCGCAGGGATGCGCTGGTGATGTGGATGAAAAACGAGGAATGGCACGATGTTTTAAACACCAACCTGCACAGTTTCCTCTACATCACAAGGTTCCTCATCAAGGATATGCTCATCGGCAGGATGGGCAGGATCATCAACGTGGTTTCATTGTCCGGACTGAAAGGATTGCCGGGCCAGACCAATTATTCGGCCGCCAAAGCCGGCGTGATCGGCGCCACCAAGGCGCTGGCCCAGGAAGTTGCCAAGAAAAACGTAACAGTAAACGCCGTTGCACCCGGATTTATCAAAACCGATATGACCAAAGAACTGGATGAAGCACAGCTAAAAACCATGATCCCGATGGGCCGATTCGGAAAACCTGAAGAAGTCGCTTCCATCGTAGGATTTCTGGCCTCAGAGGATGCGTCTTACATTACCGGGGCGGTGATCAACGTCAATGGGGGCCTTTACACGTAATTGAATTTCGAATTTTGAACGAAAATCTATGAATTTCGCCATTTCACCTTTTTGCAATTTCGCCTTTTAACATGAACCGCGTCGTCATAACAGGCATGGGAATTTATTCCGTAATCGGAAAGAACCTCGCAGAGGTTGAAGATTCCCTGCGCCAGGGCCGTTCGGGGATTATCCTTGATCCGTTGCGCAAAGAGATGGGATTCCGGTCGGCCCTTACGGGGATGGTGGAACGGCCGATTCTCAAAGGAGTTCTCGACCGGCGGATGCGCATCGGCCTGCCTGTCCAGGGTGAATATGCCTATATTTCCACCCTTGAAGCCCTTCGAAATGCCCGCATCGAACAATCTTACCTTGACGCCCATGAGGTGGGAATCTTATTCGGAAATGACAGTTCTGCAGTTCCTGTAGTTGAATCGGTGGACATTCTCCGGCAAAAGAAAGACACCATGATGATCGGATCAGGGTACATCTTCCAATCGATGAATTCGACCGTTTCGATGAACCTGTCGGTCATTTTCAGGCTGAAGGGCGTCAATTTCACGCTCAGCGGCGCATGTGCCAGCGGCTCACATGCCCTGGGCATCGGTTACCTGCTGATCAGGCAAGGCCTGCAGAATATGATTATCTGCGGCGGAGCCCAGGAAATCAACCCCGAATCAACCGCCAGTTTTGACGCACTCAACGCCTTTTCCACCAGGGAATCGGACCCTGCGAAAGCCTCCCGGCCTTTCGACCGCGACCGCGACGGGCTCGTGCCAAGCGGAGGAGCTGCCACGGTGATCATTGAAAGTTACGAATCGGCGATGAAACGCGGCGCCACCATCTATGGCGAAGTGATTGGTTACGGATTTTCATCGAACGGCGAACATATTTCCATGCCGAATGTTGATGGTCCCGTTCGTGCCATGCAGAAGGCGATCAGGGATTCGGGACTTCATTCGTCCGAAATCGGCTATATCAACGCCCATGCAACCTCCACACCTGCAGGCGATGCAAATGAGGCAAACTCAATCAACATGGTGTTCGGCTCCTCAAAACCACTGGTGAGCAGCACCAAGTCTATGACCGGGCATGAAATGTGGATGGGCGGGGCCAGCGAGGTGGTTTATTCCACACTCATGATGAACAGCGGCTTTGTTGCGCCCAACATCAATTTTGAGAACCCCGATGAAGTTACGTCCCTGCTGAATATCGCCAGGGAAACCACCCCCTGTGATTTCGATGCATTTCTCTCAAATTCATTCGGATTCGGCGGAACGAATTCATCATTGATTATCAGGAAAATGAAGCACTAATGACGCATGAAAGGTTAGGTCAATAGTAATATTTCCTTTGTGTATCTTCGTAAAATCCTTTGATGCCTGCGTGGTTAAACTTAATTAAATTTCCGTATTTTTGCAACGGTTAACGACTTACTATGATGCGAAATGATGAGATTATCAGGAAAATCAACCAGCTCCTGATCGACGAAATTGAAATTGAGGAAACCCAGATAAACCCTGCTGCCGATCTGAAGAAAGATCTGGGGATCGACAGCCTTGACTTTGTTGATTTGTTTGTGATCGTTGAAAATAATTTCGGCTTTAAAATGAAAGCTGAAGAAATGGCAGATGTAAAATCACTGGAAGATTTTTACACATATATTATCAAACGTATCAACCCAAACTAACCGCTGATGGCTCCATGGGAAGGCAAAACCCGGGGAGGGGTTCTTGGATATAAAATATTTGTCTGGACCCTGAAAAACCTCGGACTGCGCTTCGCCTACTTCCTGCTCTCATTCGTCGTAATCTATTTCGTGGCCGCATCTGGCAAAGCCTTTAAGGCCATTTTTTATTTTTACCACGGGGTGATGAAGTACAGCATGATCAAATCATTGATTGGCATATACCGTAACTATTTCATGTTCGGGCAGATATTGCTTGATAAAATTGCCATGCTTGCTGGATTTCAGCAAAAATTCACCTTTGACTTCGAAGGCGAGGAGTTTTTGCGCCAGATGCACGACGGGGGCCTGCTTGTGAGCGGCCACGTTGGAAACTGGGAGATTGCTGGCCAGTTGCTGAACCGGCTTGAAAAACGGATCAACATCATCCTGTTCGATGCTGAACATCAAAAGATTAAAGGCTACCTTACTGATGTGATGAGCAACCGCAGCGTCAACTTCATTGTGATCCGCGATGACTTTTCACACCTGCTGGAAATTAAAGCGGCTTTTGCCAACAAGGAGATCGTTGCCATGCACGGCGACCGGTTTATCGAAGGAAACAAGACTGTCACGCTCGATTTCATGGGCAAGCCGGCTGCATTTCCCATCGGCCCGGTAAACATGGCGGCCAAATTCAGAGTGCCGGTATCGTTTGTATTTGCCGTGAAGGAGACCAGCAGCCACTATCATTTTTATGCCACACCGCTCCAACGGATCGCCTTTACCACAAACCTGAAGCAGCGGGAAGAAAATTTCCGCGAGGCACTGATGGTGTATACGGGGAAGTTTGAGGAGATCCTGCGCAAATACCCGTTTCAGTGGTTCAATTATTATGAATTCTGGAAGCTTCCGGCAATATCGCCCAGTCTACCTGAAACGAACGTCGGACCATGAAGAATAAAAAACTGCTCTTCGTTTCGGCAAACCGCTATGCAAACCCCTACCCTGTTTACCCGCTGGGCATCACATATCTGTATACCTATCTCACAGAGCGTCTGCCGCATTATGAGATCAAAATCTTTGACTTCAACCTGAGTACGCCGGAGATGTTCAGGGAGACCCTGCAGGAATTTCAGCCGGACTATATCGGCCTTTCCCTGCGGAATGTGGATGACGTAAATTTTTACAGCCAGGAAAGTTTCATCAATGGCTACAAAGCGATAGTGGACATTGTCCGTGAAACAACATCCGTACCCCTGATCATCGGAGGCTCGGCCTTCTCCATCTATCCCCGTGACCTCTTTGAGTTTTTTAGTCCGGATTACGGCGTTCAGGGGGAAGGCGAAGAAAGCTTATACAATTTCTTAGTCAGCCTTGATGCGGGTAAGCCTGATTTGACGGTCGACGGTCTGGTATACCGTTCGGGTGATGAAATTCTTGTCAACGGCAGGCAAAGCTTTATCAAAACCCCGGATCTTGATTTTGTCGACAACAGCATGCTGGAGTTTTACTGGGACAAGGCCGGGATGGTGAATGTGCAAACCAAGCGTGGTTGCCCGTATAACTGCATTTACTGCACTTATCCGCTTATCGAAGGCCACAATGTACGCACGCTTGATCCGGACAAAATCGTACATACGTTGCGCCAGCTCTATGAGAAGCACAAAATCGATTATGTTTTTTTTACCGATTCGGTGTTCAACATCAGCAACAATTTCAACGTGGAACTGGCCACCAAAATGATCGGCTCAAAGCTCCCGATGCACTGGGGCGCCTATTTCTCACCGCATAACCTTTCACTGGAGAATCTGAAACTGTTTGCCGCTGCAGGATTGACACACATCGAATTCGGCACAGAGTCGCTTTCAGACACCACGCTGAAAAAGTACGGGAAACATTTTGATGTGGATGAAGTGGTGAGGGTATCGGATTATTGCAACCAGGCGGGCATCTATTTCTGCCATTTCATGATTATCGGCGGGTATGGTGAAACGGAAGAAACAATCAATGAGAGTTTTGAAAACTCCAGGCGGATTGAAAACACTGTCTTTTTCCCGTTTGTCGGCATGCGGATATACCCCGGAACCGTGCTGCATAAAATTGCGATTGAGGAAGGAATTATCAAGGCCACCGACAACCTCCTGGAACCGGTTTATTATGTTGCCCCCGGCATAAATTATGAAACGCTCAAGGAGCGTGCCGACAAAACCGGCCGGAGATGGGTGTTCGCCAACGAGGACGTGGCTACGGCGATGAACAGGCTCAGGCAACGAAAACGAAGAGGATCATTATGGCATCATCTGAAGCAATAAATATTCCGCAAAAACCGCCCATGGTGATGGTGGACAGGCTGGTGGAGATCGTTGACAAAACGACCGTTACCGCATTGCTGATTCGTGCTGACAACGTGTTTTGCGAAAACGGCGAATTCCGCGAACCGGGATTGATCGAGAACATGGCACAAACGGCTGCTGCAGGCGTGGGCGCGAAGCCCGGAAATTCTGAAGGCCATGCCCCGCTCGGGTTTATCGGGGGCATCAGGAATTTGAAAATAGATGCCTTTCCCCGGGTCGGGCAGGAGATCATGACCCGGGTGACGGTTCTGCATGAAGTTTTTGACGCCACCATCGTGCAGGGAGAAATATTCCTGGAGGAACGGTTAATCGCAGGTTGCGAACTGAAAATTTTTCTAATTAAAAATTAGGCTATGGGAAATTCAGCAGACGAGTTAAAAGAGACTCAAACCGGAGAACCCGAGTTGCTTTACACATACAACAGGGAGCTCTTCTACCATTTCGACAAGGAAAAGGGATACACACAGGAGGTTCACTATCAGAACCCTGACAACCAGGTGATCATCAAGCAAAGCTGGGATGCTGCTGAAGAAAGACTTGAGCAGGTCAGGCAACTCGTCATGATTGGCAAGGCCAGCCCTGTTGCGTATTACATGGAAAAAATACTGATGGAGACGCCGATGCTGGCCGCTTACATGGATCGTCCTAAATGGCAGGTCAAACTGCACATGAAACCTTCCTTTTTCAAACGGCTGAAACCGGGGACACTGGCAAAGTATGCAGAGGTATTCGGTATCACGGTGGATCAGTTGACTAATCAGGATTTATTGAAATAACATCACCTCTACCCCCGGCCCCTTCTCCCTTGGGTGAAGGGGAGTTCCCTCTCCTCCATGAGAGGGTCAGGGTGAGGTCAAAAAAAAAAGATTATGGTAAAACTCGACTTTGAACACCGGCAGGCCGGGCATTGTGAAAGTGGCGTGACACGCAACCTTTTGAATTATCATCACTTTAAAATCAGTGAGCCCATGGCTTTCGGCATTGGCGCCGGACTGTTTTTCAGCTACCTGCCGTTCCTGAAGATGCAGCATGCCCCAACGACCTCATTCAGGGTTTGGCCCGGGCAGGTATTCGACCGCGCCACGAAGGAACTCGGCGTAAAAACAGCGGTCCACACCTTCCGCAACCCGAAGGATTCGATGGACAAGCTGAATGAAGTGCTCGAACAGGGCTACCCGGTTGGCCTCCAGGTCGGCACGTTCCACCTGCCCTTTTTTCCGCCCGAATACCGCATGCACTACAACATGCACAACATGATTGTATACGGCTACGACAACGGCAATTACTTCATCAGCGACACCCTGATGGAGAACCTGTGCGAGATCAATTACGAGGATCTCATGCGCGTAAGGTTTGCCAAGGGCGCCTTTGCCCCCCAGGGACGGATGTATTATCCAACTTACGTTCCCAAGGAAATTGACATCAGGCCGGCCATCATCAAGGGAATCCGCAAGACAGCCAACAATATGGTCGGTATTCCGTTCCCGCTCATCGGGGCCAAAGGCATTCGTTACCTGGCCGGCCGCATGCGCAAGTGGGAAAAAAATCTTGGCCCGGCAAAAGCATCCTATTACCTGGGCCAGGTGCTGCGCATGGAGGAAGAAGTTGGCACGGCCGGTGCCGGTTTCAGGTTTATCTACGGAGCTTTTCTGGACGAAGCCTCTGCGGTTTTAAACCAACCCTGGCTCAAGGAATTATCCATCGAAATGGGAGAAAATGCGAATAAATGGCGGGAATTTTCATATCTTGGCTCGCGAAATTGCAAGAAGCGGGGAAAGCCTGATCAATCATATGATTTCCTGGCAGATATACTACTGGAAGTTGCAAACCGCGAAGAAAAGATATTTAAGAAATTAGCTGCGATAAAATAATCATACCATGGAAGAAAATCAAAACTCGGTTTACAAAGATAAAGCATACGGCCAGTACCGCGAACTCTCCTATTCATACGGGGAAGGCGGGAAATTTGAAAAAACAGTCGGGTTTCATGGCGAAGCCGATCGCCTCATCCTGCAGCAGGCATGGGATCTGTTCAACGAACGGATTGAAGATGCAAGGCTGCGGGTCCTTGCCGGAAAGGTGAGCCCGGTTGTGTATTACATGGAGAAAAACCTGCTGGACCCGTTAAACCTCTCCATGATGGCAGGAATCTCGCTGTGGCGGGTCAAATGGCACTTTAAACCGGGAGTTTTTAAAAGGCTGAAACAAAATACGTTGCAAAAATATGCAACTGCGTTTAACATAAACATCGAACAGTTAAAGAATATCTCGCAGATTTCCGCGGAAAAAGTCGCGGATTCGCGCGGATAAACAATATCAATCAATTTTCTGCGGTTAATCCGCGACTTTTTCTGCGGAAATCTGCGATACATTTTATCAAATCAGAAATCAATTATGGAAGCAACAAAAACTATCATCAATTATACGCACCGCCAGGCAGGTCATTGTGAAAGCGGGGCAACCTCAAACCTGTTTAAATTCAATGGTCTTGAATTATCGGAGCCCATGGCTTTCGGAATTGGAAACGGACTGTATTTCAGTTACATTCCATTTTTGAAAATCCAGTTTGCCCCGATGATCTCTTTCCGAAACCTGCCAAACACGGTTTTTAAACGGTCAACAGCATACCTGGGCATCGATTCTACTGTAGTCAAAAAGATCAAAGACCCGAAGGAAGCCATGGACATGCTTGACCGCAACCTGGAAAAAGGAATCCCGACGGGATTGCAGGTGGGTGTCTTTCAGCTGACGTTCTTTCCGCCCGAATACCGCATGCATTACAACATGCACAACCTGGTGGTGTTCGGCAAGGAGGACAACAGCTACCACGTGAGCGACACCGTC
This sequence comes from bacterium, assembly GCA_037141055.1. GTDB lineage: Bacteria > Bacteroidota > Bacteroidia > Bacteroidales > FEN-979 > CAIVAT01. The sequence continues at coordinate 10,626 of JBAXDH010000032.1, forward strand.
ATGGAGTTTCCACAGATGATTACCTACGATGACCTTTTACGGGTCCGTTATGCCAAAGGTGCATTTGCGCCGCAGGGCAAGATGTACTGGATCAACAACCGCATTGACAGGCCTGTTGATCTTAAGCCGGCAGTTATCCAGGGAATTCAGAAGACGGTGTATGAAATGATCGGCATCCCGTTCCCGCTGATCGGTGTAAAGGGTTTGCGATGGATGGCCCGCGATATCAAACGGTGGCCAAAAAAACACGGGAACGACAAGGCCTCTTTTTACCTTGGGCAGATCCTGAGGATGGCGGAAGATTTCGGAACCGGCGGTGCTGGATTCAGGTACATCTATGGTGCATTCCTGAAAGAGGCAGGCGAGTTGTTCGACAATCACCAGGAATTACTCGAGGCATCGGACATGATGGGCAAAACAGCCAACAAGTGGCGTGAGTTTACCTACATGGGGGCCCGTAATTGCAAGAACCGGTCGAAACCCGAGGAAGATTACGGAACACTTTCAGAAAAACTGCTCGAAATCGCAGCCGGAGAAGAGAAGGTCTACCAGAAACTAAAGAAAATCAAGTTTTAATGTCCCTTAAACCTATCATTGAAATCAGGGAACTGACGAAAATTTACAAGGGAGCAGAGGAACCTGCTGTCAATTCAATTTCCCTGGATATTTTCCCGAATGAGATTTTTGGATTGCTGGGGCCCAACGGTGCCGGGAAAACCACCACGATCTCCATTTTGTGCGGGTTGTTCCCTGCCACGAAAGGGAATGTGATGATCGACAGCATCGACAGCCACACCGATATGGGAAAGATCAAGCAGATTATCGGCGTGGTCCCCCAGGATATCGCCCTCTATCCCACGCTCACCGGCCGTGAAAACCTGGCTTTTTTCGGAAATATGTACGGCCTTTACGGTTCTGAACTGCGGGACAAGATCGACCATTACCTTACGGAATTCGGCCTTGAGAAACATGCCGGAAAAACAGTCAGCAAATACTCCGGCGGGATGAAGCGCAGGGTAAACCTGATCGCCGGTTTGCTGCATGATCCCAAGATCATTTTCCTCGATGAGCCCACCGTGGGCATCGATGTGCAGTCGCGGGTGGTAATCCTCGAGTATCTCAAGGAGATCAACAAAAAGGGGGTGACCATCATATATACCTCCCACTACATGGAAGAAGCGGAGCACCTGTGCACAAGGGTGGCCATCATCGACCGGGGAAACATCATTGCCCTTGGAAATCCAAAGGAGCTACTTCAGGGACATCCGGAATTTAAAAGCCTGGAAAACATCTTCATCCATCTCACCGGTAAAGATATGAGGGACTGATCATGAGGAAATACCTTTCTGTCTGCCGCAAGGAGATGCTGCTGCTGTTCCGTGATAAATCAGGGCTGGCGATGCTTTTCATCATGCCGGTGGTCCTGATCGTTATCTCTTCGCTGATGCAGGAATTCGGGTGGAGTTCGCTTACCAGGGATCCCAGCGTCCAGGTGCTTTTTGTCAACAATGACAATGACAGCCTGGGAATGAAGATCCACAACGGGTTCAAAGGTTCCGAATCGTTTGCGGTCATCGACAGTTTAAACCACAAACCCCTAACTGCTGCAGCGGCAAAGAATGCCGTAAAAAACGGCGATTATCTCATTGCCATCGTTGTGCCTGAAAACGCAACGAAAACCATGCGGGCCAATGTGCGCCTGACTGTTGCAAAAACCCTTGCGGGCTTCGGGATGGGAAACCTGATGATGTTGAATGGCATTGTGTTCAAGGATTCCGTGGATGTGATCATCTATTTCGATCCGACGGTAAAAAAGACCTTCAAAAATGCCCTGATGAGTTCGGTGCGGGAAAATTATTACAAGTTCCAGACCGACTGGGTGTTTAAAACTTTCAACCAGGAGATTGCGCTGCAGATGCCCATGTACAATCCTCCGAAGGAGGCATTCAACGAGGTGCTGCGATTTAAGGAAAAGTTTCCCTCCTACCGCAAGGTTGAACTGATCCCCAACGCCACGCAGCACAATGTTCCTGCATGGACCATCTTCGCCATGTTTTTTATCATCATCCCCCTCACCCAAAGCATCATCCAGGAACGCGAAGGCGGAAGCCTGTTCCGGCTGCTCACCATGCCGGTTTCCTTCATGACCCTGCTGATGGGAAAAGTGGGTGTTTATCTGATGGTGTGCCTTGCGCAAACGGCCGCCATGCTGATGGCCGGAATATTCGTGCTGCCTCTGTTCGGACTTCCCATGCTTGTGCTGGGTAATGACCTTTTAGGTTTGTTCCTGATGTCATTTGTTGTTGCCCTGGCTGCCGTCGGTTACGGACTTATGGTAGGCACGATTTCAAAAACACACCAGCAGGCGGCGGCATTCGGTTCCATCTCAGTCATCATCCTCGCTGCAATGGGCGGATTATGGGTGCCGATCTACCTGATGCCTCCCTTTATGCGGACAGTTTCGCTGCTGAGTCCGCTGAACTGGGCCATTACAGGCTATTACAGCATTTTCCTGCGCGGCGGCAGCTTATGGCAGATTGCTCCCCAGGCTTCAAAATTGCTTCTGTTTTTCCTTGCCACCGTCATCATCACAGGCATCTATTATAAAATTAAAGGCCAATTGAACAGGTAATCATGGAACTGATCGACCGGAAAGAGATTATTGTGAGGTTTTCAGAGGTTGATTCCATGCGCATTGTGTGGCATGGCAACTACCTCAAATATTTTGAAGACGGCCGGGAATCCTTCGGGCTGAAATACAGCCTGGGATATCTCGATGTATACAGGCACAATGTGATGATCCCGCTGGTTAAAATCAACTGCGACTACAAGCGACCGCTGGAGTATGGCGATACGGCCATTGTTGAAACGCGTTTTGTGCCTGCCGATGCCGCTAAGATTGTATTTGAATATACGATATACCGAAAAAAAGACAATGAAGTCTCTGCCACAGGCACATCCGTCCAGGTTTTTCTGACACCCCGGGGTGAACTGCTGCTGACTGCCCCGGAGTTTTTCACGGGATGGAAACAAAAATGGGGCGTTTAACAACCGACGGCATGAAACCAGTCTATTTCAGGAACGACAATATCATTACTTCACTTGGATTCACATCTGCCGGGCACATGACCGCCCTGGAAAAAGGCACCATCGGGATCCGCACGATCACCGACCCGTTGTTGTATCCGAGCCCGGTCCAGCTTTCACTTGTCGATACGGAACTGCTGAATATCGAATTTGCGGAAGTCCTGGCTTTTCATAAAAAAATTACTCCCGCCGGGTCTTTCACACGCCTTGAAAAAATGTTCCTTGTTTCCATGCATGATGTGCTAAAGAACAGCGACGTCGATCCCTCAGATAAACGGACGCTGCTTGTGATCTCCACCACTAAAGGAAACATCGATCTGCTTGAAAACCGCTTTAAAGCAACGTTCGATCATAAACGTCTGTATTTATGGGAACTGGGCTCGATCATCCGGAACTTTTTCGGGTTTGCAAATACACCGGTTATCATCTCCAATGCCTGTATTTCAGGGGTTGTTGCCATCATGACGGCCACGCGGTTCCTCCAGTCTGGCGCTTACGACCACGCCGTTGTTACCGGGGGTGACATTGCCTCTGAATTCGTTATTTCGGGTTTCCAGTCATTCCAGGCCATCAGCCCTGCCCCATGCAAACCGTTTGACCTTAACCGCACGGGGCTTTCGCTGGGTGAAGGTTGCGGCACGGTTCTCCTTTCCACCATCACCGGCAATACCGGAGAGCCCGCGATCATTGTTGCCGGTGCTGCTACCTCGAATGATGCCAACCATATCTCCGGTCCGTCGCGCACAGGTGAAGAACTGAGCGGTGCCATCGGGCTGGCTTTGAAAGCGTCGGCCATTCCTGCAAAAGATCTCAGTTTTATTTCCGCACACGGTACGGCAACCTCATTTAATGATGAGATGGAATCCAAAGCCATTGAACTCAGCGGGCTTGCGCATGTTCCGGTGAACAGTTTCAAGGGTTACTGGGGGCACACGCTTGGCGCTGCCGGGATTGTTGAATCGGTCGCTTCGGTTTTGTCGCTCAGGAATAACGTGCTGTACAAGTCTGCCGGATTTGAAACCCCTGGTGTGCCAGTCCCGTTGAATGTGATTGCTGAAACCCGGCCAGCTGAGCTCACTTCATGTCTTAAAACCGCATCCGGATTTGGTGGGTGCAATGCCGCAATCGTATACCTGAAAGATTAAAATGGACCGTTTAATTACATCATACAGTCATATCCTGGAGAACAAGGTCATCGTGAACGATCGCATCGTCTTTTATCAGGAAAATATTATTAAATTTGCAGACTTTGTAAAAACAGTCTTCAAGCAGGAGCAGTTTGCCTATCCGAAATTTTATAAGATGGATGCCATCAGCAAACTCGGATTTCTTGCAACGGAACTGGTTTTCAAGGAAAAGACAATAGAAGGTTACCGCCCCGAGGCGGTGGGTGTGGTGTTGTCGAACTCGAGTTCAAGTCTTGATACTGACATTGCCCATAACGAAACGATCAGCAACCGTTCCGCTTATTTCCCAAGCCCTTCTGTTTTTGTTTATACGCTTCCCAACATCGTTATCGGGGAGATATGCATCAAAAACAACATCAAAGGGGAAAATGCCTTTTTGATTTCTGAAACATTCAATGGCAAATTGCTGGTTGAATATGTGAGTGAGTTGTTTGACAATGATCGGGTGGAAGCCTGTTTGTGTGGCTGGGTTGAAGTGATGGGCAATAAATGCAACGCAATTGTCGCCCTTGTGGAAAAGATCTCCGGGGGCATGAATGAAGGTAATCCCGGAATCAAATCAATGATTTTCAATGAGGAAAATCTGAATTTAATAATGAAACGTAACTGATCTGATATTATGGATGAATTGATTTTAAAATTAAAGAAAGAGGTAATCGAACAGTTAAACCTTGAAGATATGAATCCGGATGACATCAATCCTGATTCCCCTTTATTTGGTGAAGGACTTGGACTTGATTCAATTGACGCACTCGAACTGATCGTTTTGCTGGAAAAGAATTACGGAATCAAGATCGAAGATCCCAAGGACGGCAAGAAAATTTTCTTCTCCATCCGTTCCATGGCCGAATACATCACGGAGCATAAAAAATAACCCCCGATGCCCCAGCGGATCTTTGTTACCGGGTACGGCATCATTTCCTGCATTGGCAATAACATTGGGGAGACGTTAGCGTCCCTGCTCAGGTCTGAACCCGGAACAGGTGTAATCCGCCATATCGATACCCTGCTGAAAGATGAGTTGCGCGTGGGCGAGGTGTCCAAAACGCTTGACGAACTTTTTGAGCTGGCAGGCCTCCCGCCTGCCGAAGGCTATTCGAGAAATGCCCTGCTGGGCATCATTGCCGCCCGTGAAGCATACTCCTGGGCAGGGATGAATGAATCACAGGAATTGAAAAGCGGGCTGATTTCCGCCACCACCGTTGGTGGGATGGACCGCTGCGAGCTTTATTACAATGATTTCCTGTCAAATGACAGCCGCAATGCGTATATCGACGCTTACGACTGTGCCGACAGCACCGAAAAGATCGCCCGGCTGCTTGGCATTCATGATTTTGTAACGACCATAAGCACGGCATGCTCTTCTGCGGCCAATTCCATCATGCTTGGCGCCAGGATGATACGCTCGGGCCGGCTTGACCGCGTCCTTGCAGGAGGTTGCGAATCGCTCACCAAATTTCACCTGAACGGCTTTAATTCCCTGAAAATCCTGGATAAGGAGCCCTCAAAACCCTTCGACCGCCTGCGCGCCGGCATCAACCTCGGCGAGGGTGCAGCATACCTTGTGCTGGAGTCGGAAGAGACCCTTGCAAAAACAGGGAATGTCCCCCTGTGTGAACTGGCCGGCTGGGGCAATTCCTGCGAGGCATTTCATCAGACTGCATCTTCTCCCGACGGAAACGGCGCATACCTGGCCATGCAAAAAGCAATTGACACAAGCGGACTGAAGCCCGCTGACATCGATTACGTGAATGCCCATGGCACCGGCACCGACAACAACGACCTTTCGGAAGGACGCGCCATTGAAAAACTGTTCGGGAGCAGGATACCCCCGGTAAGTTCAACGAAACCCTTTACAGGACATACGACAAGTGCTGCAGGTTCAGCCGAGGCCATATTGTCGATCTTCTGCCTGCAGCATGGAGTGATCTGGCCGAACCTGAATTTTAAACAGCAAATGGAGGAACTAAGTTTTTCCCCGGTTGAAAAACTGATGACCGGGGTGAAGGTCGACGCGGTGATGTCTAACTCGTTTGGTTTCGGGGGGAACGATACATCGCTGATCTTTAAAAAGGTGAATGTAAACAATGAATTCAATAATTAATTTCAGAAATGGCATTTATCAACGGCATCGGTATCATTTCCCCCCAGCGGACTGCAGAAACGAAGGAGTTTCTGACGGAGGTGATGGAATATACTGCCGATTACCTGAAATGCATCGAACCGGTTTACAGGTCGTATATTGATCCTATCCAGTCGCGCCGCATGAGCAGGCTGATCAAGATGGGAATTGCTTCGGCGAAGATGAGTTTGGCGGATGCGGGATGCACGATGCCGGACGCCATCATTACCGGAACAGGCCTTGGAAGCGTGGAGGATACTGAAAAAATTTTAAATGAGCTCACCAAAGAAGAACGATTTCTCAACCCGACACCGTTCATCCAGTCAACTTACAACACCATCAGTTCCCAGGTGGCCATCCAGCTGAAATGCCACAACTATAATTCCACGTATGTTCACCGCTCCTTTTCGTTTGAAAGCGGGCTGATCGATGCACTGATGCAGATTGAGGAGAAGGCTGCAGTCAACGTCCTGGTGGGAGCCATCGATGAAATGACCATGAACCATCTCCAGATCACGCGTCGCGTCGGACAATGGAAAATGGAGCCTGCCAACAACCTGGAATTGCTGGAATCCGGAAGTCCGGGTGCCCTGGCAGGCGAAGGTGCAGCCTTTTTTACGGTGGGCAGTGAGAAAAATGCGTCGACATATGCGGAACTGAAAGATGTTGCAACCTGCATCAATTTCGATCATTCTTTCCATCCTGAAAAATTCCTGCCGGATTTTCTAAATCGCCATGGACTGACCCCGCAGGATATTGACCTGCTCGTGCTGGGGGTTGCCGGCGATAGTGATCAGGATCCTGTTTATACCCGGTTTGCCGACAGGTTCTTCCCCGCGACAGCCCTTGCCTGGTTCAAGCACCTTTGCGGAGAATACCATACCGCAACCGGATTCGCACTCTACGTGGCTGCCAACATCCTGAAACGCCAGGAGTACCCTGAGATCGTGAGGTTAAATTCAACTCAGCCATCCAGGCTGAAAAACATCCTGATATACAACCAATTCAGGAATGTGAACCATTCTTTCATGCTGGTTCAGGGGTGCTAAAATCAACAGCTATTTACGATTGGACGATTGACGAGTGACGATTGGTTTAATTCTGCTATTTTTGCAACAATATTCATCAGGTCAGAAATGTCAAAAAGGGTTTATATAACCGGGATCGGAATTATCTGTGCCATTGGAAACAATGCGGAGGAAACCCTGCAGTCGCTGCTTGCCGGAAAGTCTGGCATTGGCGGAATTACGCTGTTCCCTACCATGCACGCGGGGACCATTCCCATGGCAGAAGTGAAAATGTCGACGGAAGCCCTGCTTGAAGATGCCGGTCATAAAGGCAGCAGGAATTTCACACGAACCTCACTGCTGGGGATGAAAGCCGCCAAAGAGGCCCTGGATTCTGCCGGAATTGATAATATAAACCAATACAAAACAGGATTGATATCTGCCACAACCGTTGGCGGCATGGACCGCAGCGAAAAATTCTTTGCTTCGTTCCTGGCCGATCCAAAGAAAGGCCGCCTTTCCAACGTCGCAAATCACGATTGCGGCGACAGTACCGAACGGATTGCGCATCATCTCGGAATTACCGGGTTTGTCACCACGATAAGCACTGCCTGCTCATCATCGGTGAATGCCCTGATGTTCGGCTCGAATCTGATCAAAACAGGTCAACTAGACCGCGTCATCGTAGGCGGCAACGATTCGGTGACCAAATTCACCCTCAATGGCTTCAATACCCTGATGATCCTGGATAAAACCGGCTGTCACCCGTTTGATGAAAACCGTGCCGGGCTTACGCTGGGTGAGGGTGCGGCATTCCTGGTGCTGGAATCGGAAGAGGTCGTCAGGAAGGAGCAAAAGACCATACTTGCCGAAGTTTCAGGGTATGGAAACGCCAACGACGCCTACCATCAAACGGCATCATCGCCCGAAGGAACCGGCGCATTCCTTGCCATGTCGAAAGCGATTTCCATGAGCGGCCTGAAGCCGGAAGATATCGATTACATCAATGTACACGGAACCGGCACGGAAAACAACGACCTCTCCGAAGGAGTAGCGATGGAGCGGATCTTTGGGGAGCATGTGCCGCCCTTCAGTTCAACGAAAGGATTTACCGGTCACACATTGGGCGCTGCAGGTGCGGTTGAGGCGGTAATCTCCGTCCTGACCCTGCAACACAAGGTGATTTTTCCCAATCTGAATTTTAAAACCCCGATGAAGGAGTTGCATATCAGGCCGGTGACTGAATTGACCCGGTTGGGGACGCATCATGATGCGTCCCCACGTCATGATGCGGCTCCACTGCATGTATTATCCAATTCATTCGGTTTTGGCGGCAACAATTCCGCCGTGGTATTGTCTAAATCCGAAATGCCATGACCGGGACTCCGATATACATCAACGGTCTTGGCAATGTTTCACCGCAAAAAACGGCAGACGGCTGGATTCCCGGGTCGGGATTTCTGGAGGAGCCGGTTTCGGTTGAAGCAAACCAGCTGAAGTGCCTCGATCCGGGTTACAGGGAATTCATCCCTGCCGAGTTGATCCGCCGGATGAGCCGTATCATAAAAATGGGAATAGCAGCATCAAAGATATGCCTCAGGGATGCCGGAAGTATCCGGGGTTCAGTCGATGCCGGGGAAGTAATCCCGGAAGCGATCATCACGGGAACCGGGCTCGGATGCATTGAAGACACCGAGAAATTTCTGACCTCGATGATCAGGAACAACGAAGAGTTCCTCACCCCTACCTCCTTCATCCAGAGCACGCATAATACCGTTTCGGGGCAGATCGCCCTTTTGCTCAAATGCCACGGCTACAATTTTACATATGTTCACCGCGGAATTTCATTTGAAAGCGCCCTGCTCGATGCCACGACACAGATGCAAACGGGCGAATTCGCCAATGTACTGGTTGGCGGCTCCGATGAACTGACTGCACATTCGTTTGAAATCATGTCGAGGATGGGCTACTGGAAGCAAAAACACATCCAGTCGCTGAAACTGCTGGATGATGCGCAACGCGGCACCATTGCCGGCGAAGGTGCATCCTTTCTTTTCCTCGAAAATCAGAAGCGTGAATCGAGCTATGCCAGGCTTACAGGCGTGAGTACATTTATAAATCCTTCAGGGTCAACAGAAATACGGAAAAAGTACCGGGATTTCCTCGATGCGCACGGACTGGCTACAAAGGATATCAGCCTGGTCATCCTCGGCCTGAACGGCGATCGCCGCACCGATAAAATTTACCGCGATCTTTCTGAAACCGAGTTTATCCAAACACCGCTCGCTTTTTTCAAACATCTGTGCGGAGAATACCACACCGCTTCATCCTTTGCAACCTGGCTTGCCGCGATGATCCTGAAAACACAGTCGGTCCCGGCAGTGACCAGGGTCAATGCATACCAGCCCGAAGATGGCATCAGGCACGTACTCATTTACAATCATTTCAGGGGAAACAACCATGCTTTCATCCTGTTAAGCCGTCCCTGATGTTCACATTCCGCCGTTTCACGCTGCTTTTTTTCATGATCCTCCTGGGCCTGAACCTCTGGAATGTTTTTCTCGGGAAGTCCCCGACCAGCCTCATCAATACTCATGGAGCGCTCTTGTATTCCATGCTTTTCCTGGCATATTTCGGAATTTCATTCGGGATGGCCTTTCTGCCATGTACCAACTTCCATCACCCGGTAATCTGCAGTGGAACCGGTGATGAAAAATCAGTTTCACTTACCTTCGATGATGGTCCGGATCCGGCTAAAACCCCGTTAGCCCTGGATGTTCTGAAAAAGCACGGGGTGACTGCCGCTTTCTTCTGCATCGGGAACAACATCTCCGGCAACCCTGATCTGGTGCAGCGCATTTACCATGAGGGACATATTCTCGGGAACCACTCCCTTACGCATTCAAAATGGTTTGACCTTTTCCCTGCAACGAAGATCAGGGCTGAACTTCTGGAGACAGACCGGTTGCTGAAGGAGCTCACGGGGCAGTCTCCGTTGTTATTCCGGCCGCCATTCGGCGTGGTCAACCCGATGGTGAGCAACGCCCTTAAAAAGATGCACTGGACTGCAGTTTGCTGGAACATCCGGTCGCTCGACACCATAAACCGGGATGCAGAAAAAACCAGGAAAAAGATTCTGAGGCAACTGAAACCCGGTTCAGTCATCCTGCTGCATGATGGCAGTGATTTTACCGAACATCACCTGGATGAGTTGATTTCAGGAATCCGGGATGCGGGATACGGAATTGTGCCGCTGGATCAACTGATCAAAATGCCGGCTTATGCAACCTGATACTTTTTTTATGCCTGCCTGCCGGAAGGTTCTTGTCATTGTTGCCATAATCCTGCTGGTTTCCTGGCAAGTGCAGAACGCATCTGCCCAGGAAAAGCCCATGGATGCTGCATCCGTTGCATCGCTGAAGATTCATGTAAAAGAGGTGGCGCAATCAACAAAGACCCTTTCCTGTGATTTCATCCAGGAAAAAGAGATGAGCATGCTCGCTGAAAAAATCACCTCCAGGGGCAAGTTCTGCCTGAAGAGGGAAAAGATGCTGCGGTGGGAATATCTGCAGCCATTTTCATATCTCATCGTCATCAACAACGACCAGATTTATATTAAAGACGAACATAAAGTAAACCAGTTCAACGTACAGACCAACAAGGTTTTTCTTGAAATCAACCGGGTGATCCTTGGCAGCATCCAGGGAACATTGCTCACTGATGAACAGAATTTCAGGGCGACTTATTTTGAAACCCCCGGTGCGTGGGTGGTGAAACTTACCACCCTGGCCCCGAAACTGAAAGAGGCGTTGTCGGAGATTGTCATTTATTTCGATCATAAGGATTATACCGTGAAACGGCTCGACATGAACGAACCCGGCGGCGACTGCACGAAGATCACGTTTACCGAAAAAAAAATCAACCAACCCATTCCGGATGAGAAATTCGTGGTTCATTAGCATTCTCATGCTGTTACTGGCTGGTTGCGTATCCATCAGGCCGCAGCACATTGCCCGTGACAAATCGCAGGTCATGGTTCGCGCATCGCGTGTAGCGGCATACGTTCCGCCCGAAACAAGCCATCTCTTCAAAGCTACCCTTGACATTAGGAAACACCATCTCACGGGGCTGCTGATGATTAAGAAGATGGGAGATTGCCCCGGTACATACAGGATTGTGTTTATGAATGAGATCGGGATGACTTTTTTTGACCTGGAACTGAAACCCGATAGTCTCAGGGTTGTTTCCTGCTTTGCATCCCTGAATAAAAAAGCCCTGCTGAAGATCATCGAAACTGATTTCAGGGTGCTCACCTGCCCAGGCTCACTGACGGATGAGCATCCTTACCGCCAGGAGGGTACCGGCAACCTGGTTGTTTCTGGAAAATCAGGGAAATATAAAATATGGAATACCTGGTCGCCGGCAGGCGATACACTTTATTCCACAGCAGTGAAATCAACCATCGCCGATCCGGCTAACATACGGTTTGATAAGTATTCCGATGGGTTCCCTGTGAAAATAAGTATTGAAAACCCCTTCATCGGGATGAAAATATCCCTTCGAAAGCTTGCCAAATAGAATAATCCACAATCGTCAATCGCATTAATCGTCAATGCCGAGATCGTAAATGCTGCGGATGCTTGAAAAATAAGCGGAAAGATCAATATCCAGCTCCTTCAGCAACCCGTTGTGCAGATCGTACACCCAGGCATGGATCTGCGGAAAGCCGGTTTTATACCATTTGCGCTGGACATGATCGATTTTGACAATATTCACACATTGCTCGATCACGTTCAACTCAACCAGCCTGTCAAATTTCCGGTGCTGATCTTCTATTTCGTCCAATTCCTTCTGATGGATGCGGTAAACATCGCGAAGGGTCTGGAGCCAGCTGTTCAATTGCCCCATGTCGGTAGGATGCAGCGCCGCTTTTACACCCCCGCATCCATAATGGCCGCACACGATTATGTGCTGAATTTCAAGGAATTCAACGGCATACTGGATCACCGCATTGATGTTGTTGTCGGTGCCAACGACCAGGTTTGCAATGTTGCGGTGCACAAACACTTCGCCCTCATCCAACCCCATGATCACGTTGGCCGGCACCCTGCTGTCGGAACAGCCGATGTAGAGAAAATGAGGTTTCTGGTCCCGTGCAAGCTTTTCAAAGAATTGCGGATCGGCCGAAAGTTTGCTTTTAACCCAGGCTTTGTTGTTCTCAAAAATTTGAAGATAGGAGTCCATGCTGTGCAAATTTTGAATAAAAGTACGGCTTTTTCCATCACCTCATCCCCTGGCGCCTTCGCCTAAAGACACCTCATCCCCTGGGGTGAGGTAATTTTACTACCTTTAGCCACAAAATCGAACAGATGAAACGTAGGTTCCAGGTCAAAGCACTATTCCTCTTTTTCTTTTTAACAACCATTCATTGCCTTGCCGGTCCGGGCGACACGACAACGGTACAGGCATTTACCTTTGGCTCGCCCCAGGAAGCAAAATTTTTATTTCCTGCCAGCTCAGCCCGGTGGAGTAAAATCCTGATGGAATATACGCTGAAGTGCAATTCCGCACAGGCACCCGCATGCGGCGAATGGGATTATCTTACCTACACCTATTTGTACAAACACACCGGCAAATGGGATTCAACAAGATACACACATGCCAATTACACCCTGAACGGCCAGACACCCGACTCTCTGATGTACATGAATGCAGTGTCCTGGTCATTTATTCCTTATTTCGAATATTTCAACCAGACCATGCCCGTCACTACTGCCACAGCCGGCGACAGTACCATGAAATCGCACGCCTTTTTCAGCAACGAGGCCGCAGATGCACGGTCTCAGTACATCTGTCCGGTTTCTGAACTCACCCAGGCCGGACTGCTGCCGGGACAGGTCACAGGCATGCGCTATAAATTTTCACAGGCGGGGAGCAAACTGGATAAATTGCGCATCCGGATGAAGAATTCCCCCGGCGACTCCATAAACCCATCGGCAATCGAAACCACTGGTTTTACCGAAGTGTACGCCAGGGACCGGCAGTTTTCAGATACCGGCTGGCAGGTTATTCCGTTTACCTTTCCGTTCACCTGGAACGGAACCTCCAACATCCTCGTAGATGTCAGTTATGAAAAGCGCCTGCCCGGAAATTGGAATGAAACCTACGGGAGCCTGCCGCCTCACGCCTCCTATACCAGTTCGCCGGTTAACGACGGCTTCCTGAAATTCAGGGACATGGATTTTGTCGACGTTCCGGCCTCCGTTTTTTCAACACTCGACAGTTCTGTTACGATTGCCTTCTGGCAGTATGGCGATCCGCTGCTCCAGCCGCAGGACAACACCCTATTCGAAGGCTTCGACAGCGCCGGGCGAAGGGTGCTGAACGTCCATCTGCCCTGGAGCAATGGCAAAGTATACTGGGATGCAGGCCGCGATGACTCCGGGTATGACCGGATCAGCCAGTCGGTGAGTGATCCTTCCAAATACCGCGGGAAATGGAATCACTGGGCGTTTTCCAAGGACGCTGTTGCAGGCCGGATGAAGATCTACCTGAACGGACAACTCTGGTTCATGATGGGATCGAGACACCGCGGTTTTGCCGGGATCACAAAATTCAGGATCGGCAGCGACGGAACGGGCACATCCAATTTCTACGACGGGTTCATCGATGAGTTCACCATCTGGAACAAAGCCCTCAGCGATACCGCCATCCGGGCATTCATGTACAGGGATGTTACCTCCAGCCACCCTGATTACCAGCATCTCCTCGCCTACTTCCAGTTCAATGACGGGAGTGGCTATACGGCCGCAGATGCATCCCCGGGAGGCCATGATGCCACACTGGCCGGGTACCCGGAATGGAAGAACTACCAGGGGAAGGACCTTTTCAGAAATTTCTCCCCTTTGAATAACCGTCCGTGCGTAGTGTTCGAGCAGGGAAATTACAATCCGGCCGCCCTCGATTCAACAATGAAAGTTGACACGGTTGCCAAATCACCCATGATGATCGTGGTGTTCGGAGATACCGTGAAACCATATCTGCCCACAGACACCCTGACGAAATACCCCGCCTGGTATTCAAATTATGTTTATAATCCCCAGGGAGAAGCGATCGATTCAACACTTGTGAACCCCGACGGCATTCTGAGAAAAAAGGAGTATGCTTATTACGGCAAGCCGTTCGAACTGCTGGAACGGTATGAAATCGCGCGGTACATCACGCCATACGGCAACAATCTCAGCCTGGGAGACGGTTGGACATGGGTATATGATCTCACTGATTACGCGTCGCTTCTTCATGATTCGGTTCATCTTTCGGCGGGAAACTGGCAGGAACTGCTCGACATGAAATTCCGGATGGTTGAAGGAACCCCGCCAAGGGATGTCATCGGAATAAAAAATATTTATACAGGCAACCATGGATATGCCGATGCAAGCCAGCACAACCTCCCCCCGGTCACGGTAAAAATTGATGCGAATGTGCGGAACGCCCGCCTGAAGATGCGGATCACCGGGCACGGATTCGGCGGAACGCTGAACTGTTCCGAATTTTGCGACCGCACCAATGAGCTGAAAATAAACGGGCTGCATGCATACAATCACTATGTGTGGCGGGGCGATTGCGGGATGAACCCGCTCTATCCGCAGGGAGGAACCTGGCTTTACGACCGCGCGGAATGGTGCCCCGGTGCCGAGGTTCGCACTAAGAATTTTGAACTTTCGCACCTGGTTGTTCCGGGAGATTCAATGATCATCGATTACGATCTGCAACCCGGGTATACATGGGATGGCCAGGGCAGCTGGCCCTATTACGCCATCGAATCGCAGCTCATTACCTACGGAGCGCCGAATTTCAAACTGGATGCGGCGATGGAGGAAGTGCTCGCCCCCAACCGCGACAAATTCTACAACCGCTACAATCCGCTGTGCGGCCGCCCGTTCATTGCGATAAAAAACAATGGTTCGGAAACATTGCACAGCGCATTGGTTGAATATGGCCCTGCCGGCGGAAAAACCCAAACCTACACATGGACCGGCAACCTTGCTTTCCAGGATACGGCCAGGATTTTGCTCCCATCTGTCGACTGGAGCGAATGGACAGGCGGCGATAACCGGTTTGTTTTCAGGGTTTCACAGCCGAATGGCAAAACAGATGAATATCCTGCGAATGATGTCATGAGCGCTCCCTTTGTCATTCCCCCGACATGGGATAACCAGCTTGTGCTGAACTTTAAAACCAACCACATGGCGGGTTCCCTGTCATGGATATTAACCGACCAGGATGGAAACATGGTTTATCAGAACGGCCCCCTCGAAAACAATACGGTGTATGCCGATACGTTCAACCTGGCAAAGGGCTGCTACAGGCTTTCGGTCAGAAATGCCGAGGGGGAAGGAATTGCCTATTGGGCGAACATGCCTCCATACGGCAACGGCACTGCCGGCTATGCCAGGGTGAACAGCATGGCCGGGGCGATCGTAAGGTCGTTCCAGTCGGACTTTGGCCGGGAGATATCCCAGGGTTTTACGGTTGGAATGAATATCGACGTGCCCGAACTCAACCCCGGTGGATATGTAAATATTTATCCGAATCCCACCCCGGGAAGATTTGAAATCTCGATGATCCTTGACCAGGTGCAGCCGGTCACCATTATGATCGGCGATGCGATGGGCCGCAAGATCTTCGGGCGGACTTATACGGCCATTGAAAATTCAAGAATCCCTTTGGACATTCATGCATCTCCTTCCGGGATTTACTTTGTGACGATAAGCACCGGATCGGGTTCGGTCGTCAGAAAAATCATGAAATACTGAGGTGAATGTTTTTCACATTGAGCTCTAAATTAACTTTAGCGCCTTAGTGACTTGTCAGTAATTTTTTTTCTTCATATGTTTGCACAAAATCATTTAAACCCAACGCACATGAAAAAAACGTTCACCACGGTAATCATTACCATGATCATCTGCACCAGTTCGCTGATGGCACAGAAACAACTTTATTTTGGCCTTGCAGGAACAGGCCTGAGTTCCACTTTTACCAACCAAAATAATTATGGTCAGGAATTTGAAATGGATTACAAGGTAACGTTTGGAGGTTCAGGAAATGTCAACATCGGTTTTGACTTCAGTAATCATGCGGGCCTGAAAATCGAGGCCGGATATTCAAAACTCGGACAGAATTATACGGATACTTATAAAGATACGGTTTATACCAGGGATGTTCAGCTTAATTACATGCAGTTACCGCTGATGTTCAAATTCAGGACCGGTGGCAAAGCCAAATTCTATGTGATGGCAGGCCCTCAGTTTAACTTCCTGCTGTCGGCAAAACAGAAATATTACAAGCAGGGTGTTATTGATACCGATTCAATATATAACCCAATCAACAATAAAAAGATTAAAATTGGTGAAGAGACCATTACTGACCGGTATTCATCTTTTGATGTCATGGCACGGCTTGATTTAGGAGTAGATATTCTGCTCGGAAAAAACTTCTTCCTGAATGTCGGTTTGACAATGGCTTATGGCCTGCTGGATATCAATGCTTCAAGTTTGAGAATTCCTGACCATTCTTCGGGAATCTATCATCCTTCGCACAACATTTATGGCGGCGTCAATTTCGGCTTCAACTATGTTCTGCCCCTCGGGAAGAAAAATTAACCAAACCACCTTTGAGGAATTAGGAAGGCTGTCTGATCGACGGCCTTTTTTTTCGAAGCAGAATCTTTATTCATATTGTCTCGAAATATATTTGTACTTTTACCGTTTTAAGTACCTAAATTTAGCATATCACTATATTGCAAAAATGAAGGTTATCAACATTTTCGGAGGCAACATCATAGCCAAACCGGATAAATGGAGCGATACGAGGACGGAAAATGGAAAACAACATTCATATTCTTCACCTTGAAGACCAGGAGGTGGACTCAATCCTGATAAAATCATATATCAGTAAAGGATTCAGTTCTTTTGATTATTATTTCGCCGAGGACGAGCAGGAGTTCATCCGGATACTGGAAACGGAGCATGTAAACATCATCCTCTCCGATTACCAGCTTCCCGGCTATTCCGGCGCAGAAGCACTGCGTTATGTGAAAACCAACTATCCTCATATCCCGTTTATTTTCGTAACCGGCAAGATGGGGGAAGATGCTGCCATTGAATCGCTTCTGGATGGTGCGACCGATTATGTAATGAAATCAAAACCGGAAAGGCTGGTTCCGGCAATTTCCAGGGTGCTTTTTGAGGCTGATCTGCGGCAGGAAAAGATTAATTCCGACATCGCCCTGCGCGACAGTGAAGAAAGATACCGCGGATTATTGAGGAACCTTGATGCCGGGGTTATGGTTTACGCTCCCGACAGTTCAATAATCCTGAGCAATCCCAAAGCGGCCGAATTACTAGGCTTGAAGGAGGATGAAATTATCGGGAAACCGGCAAATGACCCGTGCTGGAACTTCCTGTACGAAGACAGCTCCGTACTGCCTCCAGTTTGCTACCCTGCAATCCAGATTCTGACAACCGGGAGACCAATCCGGGATTTTCGTATGGGTGTATCCCGCCCAGCCGGGCATGACATCGTATGGCTTACAGTCAACGGATCGCCTGTTTTTGACGATCACGGTGGAATTACCGAAGTAGTGATCAGTTTCCTCGACATTACCGGGCAGAAAAAGTTCGAGGAGGAATTGCAGCGCGCAAAAGAAAAAGCCGAGGCCAGCGACCGTCTTAAGACGGCATTCATCGGCAACATTTCCCACGAAATCCTCACTCCACTAAACGGGATACTGGGTTTTGGCGAATTGATGACCGACCCCGACCTGTCGCGCAAAGAGAAGGAAGATTTTCTGAAAATGCTGAATGAAAGCAGTGCCAGGCTGGTCAATACCGTGAATAACATCATGGATATCTCGCTCATTGTTTCAGGGAACCAGGAAGTCAGACGGATCAGTGTTGTGCCAGTCCGGCTGCTTGCCGAAATCTACGAGAAGTTCATAAAACCCTGTACTGACAAAAAACTGGAATTTTCTATCCTGCAAAATTCTGCGGATCAAGAAGTCAGCGTTTTAACCGACCCGGAACTTTTGCGTAAAGTATTGATCCACCTGCTTGAAAATGCTGTCAAATTTACCAAAGAGGGAATCATCGAGGCCGGTTTCATGGTAAATGACCACGAAATTGAATTTTATGTAAAAGATACGGGCATCGGGATTAGTGTGGACAAACAAAAGAATATTTTCGACCTGTTTATCCAGGAAGACCACTCAAATACACGCAAACATGACGGTAACGGGCTCGGCCTTTCCATTGCCAGGGGAGTTGTTGAACTTCTGGGAGGCCGCATCCGGGTTGAATCGGTGAAAGGCAAGGGTTCATCTTTCTTTTTCACCATTCCGAGGGAATAGGGGGATAACTTAGCTTATGATCTTGTGCAAACGAACAACACTTATTGAAGAACCAGGCGGAGTGCTAAAAAGCCTTCATATATGGAAAAAGACGATAAATACTTATCGATGACCAATCGCCGCAAGGCGGAAGAATTGATAAGCCGGAAAGAGCCGGAAGACATCTCCAGGTTATCCCTGGCCGAAATCAGGAAGCTCATTCACGAGCTTGAAGTTCACCAGGTGGAACTTGACATGAAGAATGATGAACTGCGCCATGCCTGGGCATCGGCTGAAGTTGCCAGCAACAGGTACGCCGAACTATATGATTTTGCACCAACAGGATATGCCACACTGAACAAGGATGGAAGGATTGAAGGAATTAACCTGTACGGGGCTCAGTTATTGGGAAGAGAACGGTCCCGGTTGAAAGACGTCCCTCTGAATGTTTTCATATCTGACGACACTTTGCCGGCATATAACGAACTTACCAACAACGTATTCACGAAAAGGGGCGTGAGAAAGTGCGATGTCATTTTTTCAATAGACGGAAAAGCACCGGTTTATGTTCAGCTTTCAGCCATTGCCGGGAACCTTGGCGAAGAATGCTTTGTGACCATGGTTGACAATACCGAACGCATCAATGCTGAGCGGGATCGCCATGAGATCAGTGAATTACTTTCACTTTTCCTTGAATACTCCCCGATCTACGCTTACATCAAAGAGGTTTTCCCCACCGGGAGCCGTGTACTGAAGGCCAGTGAAAACTTCACCGAAATGCTCGGCATCCCCGGGTCGGCAATGGTTGGAAAAACTATGGATGAACTCTTCCCGGCAGAACATGCAGCAAAATTGAATGCCGACGACCTGGTAGTTATGTCTGGTAAGAAGGCGGTTACAATCGAGGAATATTTCAACGGGCGTACTTACACAACCATTAAATATCCGATCGCCAAGGGTGACCGCCATTTGCTTGCTGGTTATTCCATCGATATCACCAAGGAAAAACAGGCCAATTCTCAGAAGGATGACATGATCGTCAAACTCGCCGAAACAGAGTTGCTGCTGCACATGGAGCAGACCTCGCTTGAGCATAAAATTGAAGAAAGGACCAGGGAACTCAATTTGTTAAACCAGAAACTCACCTTTCGCATCGAGGAAGCCGAACAATTCACTTATATCACCTCCCACGACCTTCAGGAACCCTTGCTTACCCTTACCAGCTATTCACAGCTGATCAGGGAAGAATACGGCGGCAAGCTGGATGAAACAGCGAACAAAAGCCTTGATTTTATTGCCGGTTCGGCTACAAGGATGAGTTCGCTTCTTAAAGGCTTGCTCGATTATTCTTTTTTGGGAAAAGATTGCGTAATAACGGAATTGAAATGCAACCATATCGTGGACGATACCCTTGCAGAACTCCGGAATGAGATCGCAGAGCACAATGTGAAGATCATTGTACAAGAATTGCCCGTGATTAATGGCAGTGATCCGGAGATCAGGTTCCTGTTCAGGCACCTGGTAAGCAATGCCATCAAGTTCCGCAGGCAGGGTGTGTCCCCGGAAATAACCATTTCGGCCCAAAAACAGGCCGGCAGTTGGTGCTTTTCAGTTGAAGACAACGGTATCGGCATCGAAGAAAAGCAAAGGAATAAGGTTTTTTTAATTTTCAACCAGTTGCATAACAAGGGTGTATACGAGGGGACAGGAATGGGGCTGGCACAATGTAAAAAAATAGTGGAGCTGCACGGAGGACAAATTTCGGTAGAATCGACGCCCGGTAAAGGAAGTATTTTTACTTTTACCCTTTCAAATGGATAAACATATGAAGAAAAAATTGAACTGTGTGTTGCTTGTGGATGATAATGAATCTGATAATTTTCTCCACAAAAGGGTTCTTGAAAAAGCAGGAATTGCCAACCACATCGATGTTGCCTTGAACGGGCAGGAAGCCCTCGATTTTTTAATCGAAAAAGGAAGACATGGAAATCCGCATAGCAATTTTAACCAGCCCGAACTGATCCTCCTTGACATCAACATGCCTGTAATGGACGGGTGGGAATTCCTGGAAGTCTATAACAAGCTTGAAGCTACCCAGAAAGCGAAAATTGTTTTCATCATGCTCACAACATCCCTGAACCCTTCCGACAAAGTAAAGGCCGAAACCTTACTCGACAGCAACTGCTTCAGATACAAGCCGCTAACTACCGGGATGATCAATGAGATCATGGAGAACCACTTTCCTGAATATCTCTGAGATTTATGAATCATCGCGCAATTTTTGACAGGCTTTGGGCTGGGTATACGAACCAGAATCCCGCAACCCGAAAAGTGTATGATCTGTTCGCAGCAGAGGGTGAAACCGTTATCAATGACCATGTCGCATTTCGCACTTTCAGGCATCCGGCAATCGGGGTTGATCAGTTGGCCAAAGTATTCATTAAAAATGGTTACGAATACAAGCGGGATTACCATTTTGAAGCCAAAAAGCTCTATGCAAAGCATTTTGAGCACCGAACCGACAGGGATGCTCCAAGGGTTTTCATCAGCGAACTGCTCTCAGTCGGGTTCAGCCCGTTTCTGCAAAAGATTGTTCATGAATGGACATCCCTTATACCTCGCAGCATGAGCGAGTCCGACGACCTGATCCATGCCGGCAATCTTTCCGGGACACCTTCCTTTGAAGTTTATGAAACATTGAGGAAAGAATCGGAATATGCCGCATGGCTGTACGTAAACGGGTTTTGTGTCAACCATTTTACGGTAAGTGTTAACCATCTGCACAAGTTCGACACGGTTCAAAAGGTGAACATGTTCCTTAAATCCCATGGATTTTTGTTAAATGATGCCGGTGGAGAGATCAGTGGCACCCCGGAGGAGTTGCTGGAACAATCGAGCATCCGTGCCGGAATGGTGCCGTTTACATTCACCGAAGGGATGCATGAAATACCAGGCTGTTACTATGAATTTGCCAGGCGTTATCCCGACAGTACGGGGAATCTGTACCCGGGATTTATCGCAAAATCGGCCGACAAGATCTTCGAATCCACGAATTTTTACCGGAAGTGAACCATTTTCTCAACCCGCTTTTATCATTTTTTCTTGTTTTTCCGTGTGTTTTATACTCCGGTTGCAGATCGGGACAGGTAAAGGAGGTGTCGCCCCTGCCGGAAACAGGGGTGATCCATCAAAAAATCTTCTGCCAGGATAACCCGGGAATGTCGTATGCGTTGTATTTGCCCCTGACCCCTCCCCAAACGGGGAGGGCGACCCCACCCCTGACCCCTCCCCAAACGGGGAGGGCGACCCCACCCCTGACCCCTCCCCAAA
>JBAXDH010000033.1:0-31628 GCA_037141055.1 bacterium
TCAAAAGTTGTTGTTGCCACAGATCATGAAGCGATTATCGACCATGTCCGTTCGTTTGGCGGCACGGTTATGAATACCGGCGAACATCACAACAGCGGTACGGAAAGATGCCGGGAAGTTGTTGAGGCGCTCGCCCTGGCAGGGGAGAACTACGACTGCGTGATCAACATACAGGGGGATGAACCCTATATCGATCCGCGGCAGATCAGCCAGGTTGCCCGGTGTTTCGACAACCCGCAGGTGCAAATCGCAACACTGATTCAAAAAATAACATCCCCGGAGGAACTGTCCAGCGGGAACGTAGTAAAAGTAGTTGTCGATCAGCAGGGATATGCATTGCTTTTCAGCCGTTCGGTGATACCGTACACACGGGGCAGGTTGCCCGAAGAGTGGCTGGCCGCCACAACGTATTACAAACATGTCGGCATATATGGCTACCAGGCTTCCGTACTGGAAAAGATTGTCAGCTTGCCGGTTTCCGGGCTGGAACGGGCTGAATCGCTTGAGCAGTTGCGCTGGCTGGATCACGGGTTCAAAATCCTTACACGGGTCACTGAATACGAAAGCATTGCCGTTGACATCCCTGCAGATTTGTTAAAATTTACTAACAGAACCGGAACCTTTCTTCAATAATCCCGTATCTTAGCGCACCGAAATACACCAGGTTCATGGATATCCGCATTTGCATCGCCGAATTGTTGTCATTTCACGACTGTGTGATTATTCCAGGGTTGGGAGGGCTGATCGGCAATTATTCGCCCGCCCGCATTGATCCTGTGTATCATTCTTTCCAGCCCCCGGAGAAAAAGCTGCTTTTCAACATCAACCTGAAACAGAATGACGGGCTCCTGGCGAATGCCGTGGCCGGTTCATCCGGCGTGTCGTATGCCGATGCATGTTCCATGATAGAAGCATTTACCGACGAATGCCGCACCGCCCTTAGAACCGGGAACCCGTTCCTTATTCCGCAGGTAGGCCAGCTTTACGCCGGGAAAGAAGGGATCATTCATTTTGAACAGGATAAAACCACCAACTTACTTCCTGAAGCATTCGGGCTGGCCCCGTTCATATCGCCCCCTGTGATCAGGCACACTTCCGTGTTAAATCCGGACAGAAACAGTGCCGGCCGCAAGGCTGAACTTACCGGGAAAAGAATCTTCATTCCCCGTGCAGCCAGGTGGGCTGCCGCATTTGCCCTGCCGATCGGCCTTGCCGCAGTGATCGGTCTGACCCAGTATGATAAAATTTCCGCCAATTTTACCAGTACGGCCGGCATCATGAGTTCGGTGCTGACGAAGTTTTCCGAAGCTTCCATGGTGGAAAAAAAGACAGCCCCGGTTCTTGTATTACCTAAAAAAGCGGTTCAGCCTGCCCCGGAACCGGTGGTGGTGAAACAGCCGGCAATAAGCCATGACGATCGTTTTGCAGTCATCGTGGGGGCCTTCAGAATTAAGGAGAATGCCGAAAAACTGGTAACGGATTTGCAAAGCAAGGGATTGGAAGCATCCATTTTCGACCAGTCAAGGACCGGCCTCTTCCGCGTTACCATTGGCACGAGTTCCGACCGGGACGATGCAAAACAACTGCTGGCATCAGCCAAATCCACAGAATTCAGCGAAGCCTGGTTGCTCGCAAAATAGATATTTCTGTGGCGAAAAAAAAACTGGTTCATTTTCAGGAAAATCTCACATTTCCACACCTTTTACAACCAACCTACAACGACCTGACCGATGGTTTTTCGCTCCGGGGCCTGTGGAATGAAAATTTCTTCAACAACGACCACCCGGTTGTTACGGAACTCGGCTGCGGGAAAGGCGAGTATACCGTGGGACTGGCTGAAAAATATCCGCAAAGAAATTTCATCGGGATCGACTGGAAAGGAGCAAGGCTCTGGACCGGCAGTAAAACCGTATCGCTACGGGGTATAAAAAATGCAGGTTTTGTGCGTATCATGGTTGATCATGTTGAAAATGTCTTTGCGCCGTCGGAAGTTTCGGAGATATGGATCACCTTTCCCGATCCGCAGGTGCATAAGGAGAGGCTAAGGCTGACCTCCCCCGGTTTCCTGGCTAAATACCGGAGTATCCTCATCCCGGGAGGCATCATACATCTGAAAACAGACGATCGGTTTTTTTTTAACTACACGCTGAACGTCATCCGTGAACAAAACCACACCCTTTTGCTGGCCACCGACGACCTCTACAATTCCGGCATCACCGATGATGTTGTTGCCATCCGGACATATTATGAAACGCGATGGCTCTCCATGGGAAAGAAAATATGTTATTTACGGTTTCAACTCAGTGAAAAATGAAAAAATTAAGTATCCTGGTTATTCTGTCGGTTTTATTCCGGATTACAGTGATGGCAGAGGAGGGAATGTGGATACCGATGCTCCTGGAGCAGCTGAACATCAAGCGGATGCAGGATCTTGGCCTGAAGCTGACGGCAGAAGACATCTACTCCGTAAATCATTCGAGTTTAAAGGATGCGATCGTCCAGTTCGGAGGCGGATGCACCGCGGAGATTGTTTCGGCGCAGGGGCTCATCCTGACAAATCATCATTGCGGTCTTGGCGCGATCCAGCGGCAGAGTTCGCTTCAGCATGATTATCTCACGGATGGATTCTGGGCCGGATCGTTTGATGAGGAACTTCCCAGTCCGGGAGTTTCGGTCACCCTGCTGGTGCGGATGGAGGATGTGACTTCAAGGGTCCTTGACGGCGTCAATGACCGGATGAACCAGTTTCAGCGCGCACAGGTGATAAAACAGAATGCAGAGAAGATCGAACAGGAGGCCATGAAGGGAACACATTATGACGCCCGGATCCGGCCGTTTTATTACGGAAACCAGTACTACCTGTTTGTGAATGAAATATTTAAGGATGTCAGGCTGGTGGGTGCTCCTCCTTCCAGCGTCGGAAAATTCGGCGGGGATACCGACAACTGGATGTGGCCGAGGCATACCGGCGATTTTTCGATATTCAGAATCTACGCAGGCACAAACAATGAACCGGCGGCATATTCAAAGGAGAACGTTCCATACAAGCCCAAAAATTATCTCCCCATCTCGCTCAAAGGGTATCAGAAAAACGACTTCACGTTTGTATTCGGATATCCCGGCAGCACCCGTGAATATCTTCCGTCTTATGCCGTGGATTTAACGGCCAACAAAGAGAATCCGGTGAGGATCGGGTTACGGCAGCAGCGGCTCGATGTGATGAAGGCAGCCATGGAGGAGGACAGGCTGGTTCGCATCCAGTACTCGGCTAAAGCCAACGGTATTGCGAATTATTGGAAAAAAATGATCGGAGAGTCAGGGGGCATCCGGCGGATTGATGCAGTCGCAAAAAAAGAGCAATCTGAACAGGTTTTCCAGGTGTGGGCGGATTCTACACCTGAGCGCAAAGCCCGGTACGGCGGAATTCTCCCTGCATTCAAATCAGCATACCAGCGTTACCTGCCGGTTGACATATCGTCGGTGTACATAAGTGAAGCGGGCCAGGGCATTGAGATCGTAAGATTCGCTGCCGGATTCAGGGACCTGGTAAAGATCAGCAAAAACAAGTCATCCAAATCCGGTGATGTTCTGAAAGCCGCCGCGGACCTGAAAAAAAGTTCACAGGAATTTTACAAGAATTACCAACCCTACGTCGACCGGCAGATAATGGCTGCAATGCTTGGCAGGATGTCGGAAAACATGGACAGGGCATATCTTCCCGGAATATTTACTGATGACAAACAGTTGCAGCGGAAAGACTTCGGGTCCTATTCTGCCGGGCTTTTCGCGGAATCAATTTTTACAGATTCAACCAGGCTTTTTAACTTCCTGGATTCGTACAAGCCATCGAAAGTGAAATCAATGGAAAAGGATCCTTTATTCTGCCTGATGGCGAGTATTTACGCAAGAAATGAAAAGGACATTGTTCCGGAAATGTCGAAGATGACCGGGAGGATTGACAGCCTTCAGCGGATATACATGGCAGCACAGATGGAAATGCAGCGTCAGAAAGTGCTGTACCCTGATGCAAATTCCACGCTGCGCATCGCTTTCGGGAAAGTGGACGATTATTTGCCAGCAGATGCCGTGAAGTACGATTATTTCACAACCCTTGCCGGGGTGATGCAGAAAGATGACCCCTCTGTTTATGATTACAAGGTTGATCCCCGGCTGAAAAAGCTATACCTGGAAAAGGATTATGGTCCTTATGCCGACCGTGACGGAACCGTTCATGTTGCTTTTACGGCCAGCAACCATACGACCGGCGGAAACTCAGGCAGCCCGGTTTTAAATGCGTCAGGGGAACTGATCGGGATCAATTTTGACCGCAACTGGGAAGGCACTCTCAGCGACCTGATGTATGATCCGTCGCAATGCCGCAACATTTCCCTCGATATCCGTTACTGCCTGTTCGTGATTGACAAGGTTGCGGGAAGCAGGCGGCTGATCAGCGAAATGAAAATCATTCAGCCGTAAATTTCAACCAGCGCATTTTGAATGGTGGGATATTTGAACCTAAACCCCGCCTGCATGAGCTTCTCAGGAAGCACGCGCTGTCCTTCGAGCATTACCTGCGCACCTTCACCGTATGCCAGTTTTAATGCAAAGGCAGGAATTGTGAACCAGGCAGGCTGATCCATGACTTTTGCCAGCTTATCCGTGAATTCCGCGTTATCGCTGGGATAAGGTGATACGCCGTTTACGATACCCGTTAAGGATGGGGTCTGAATGGTAAAAATCAACGCATCGACCAGGTCGGAGATATGAATGAAAGATACAGCCTGTTTCCCGTTTCCAATTTTTCCCCCGAGCCCGATGCTGAAAGGGAAACGCATTTTTGCAAGTGCACCTCCCTCTGCACCGAGTACGACGCCTAACCGGAAGATGACAACCCGGGCAGCATCCGCAGATTGAAGTGCTTCTGACTCCCAGTTCTGGCATACATGAGCCAGGAATGATTCCGAGAAGGCCATGCTTGTCTCTGTGTGGGTATTTATCGAATCGTAAATTCCTATTGCAGAGGCGGAGATAAAAACTGCGGGTTTTTTTCGTGCATGATTGATCGAACCTGCGATTTTCCGGGTAGTGATGACCCGGCTGTCGAGGATTTCCTGCTTGCAGGCGGGCGTCCACTTTTTTGAAACCGATGCTCCGGCAAGATTGATGACCGCATCTGCTCCTTCTGTTTTCTCTTCAAGAAATTCATCATCCGGCATTGCCATGGATTCCCGGTCGATCACCCTGACCGTCCATCCCAGTGCATGCATTCGCCTCATCAGCGCCTGGCCGATAAATCCTGTGGAGCCGCTCAACGCAACGATCATACCTTTTTTTTCGTAAAGTTATGGAATTCTTTAATTTTGCGGTACTTTTATAACGACAGGAAATATTTTTCCGCACTAAGAACACTAAAAAGAGCAGGGCTCAATCATGGACCAGAATACCAAAAAATCATTGTTTTCAGAATTTCCCCGGGTCACCACCGGATCCTGGGAGGAAAAAATAAAGGCGGACCTGAAAGGTGCCGACTACCAGAAGAAACTTGTATGGAAAACCGGTGAAGGATTTGATGTAAAACCATACTATCGTGCGGAAGACCTTGCCGGGCTTGAATATTTGAACACAATCCCGGGCAGTTCACCCTACGTTCGCGGCCCGGGGAAGGAAAATAACGACTGGCTCGTGCGGCAGGATTTCACCTCTACGGATATCGGGGAGAGCAACAGGATGGCAAAAGATGCCATTGCGAAGGGCGTCACCTCAGTCGGATTAAAAGCCAATGAAGTTTCCACGCACAAGCAACTCGCCGATTTGCTGGATGGAATCGATTTTCATAAAACGGCAGTCAATTTTATATCCGCCACCTCATATCCGCTTACCGTAGAGTTTTTAATCTATGAATTAAACCATCGCGGGCTTAACGGTCAGAAAATCAGTGGGGCGATAAATTTTGATCCGATCGGATACCTTTTACTGCATGGTGAATTCTATATCAACTGGGATCATGATCTTGATGAAGCAGAATATTTGCTGCGCATTATCAGGGAGAAAATTCCGCAATTCAAAGTCATCACGGTGAATGGTCATTATTTTCAGAATGCCGGATCTACGCTTGTTCAGGAACTTGCCTTCAGCCTGGCCTCTGCCAGCGAATATCTTGCAAGTCTGACCGATCGCGGGACTCCGGCTGATAACATTGCTCCATACATCCAGTTTTCACTGGCAACCGGGCCGGATTATTTCATGGAAATTGCCAAACTCCGCGCCACCCGCCTTTTATGGACCCGCATGGTCGAACAATACCACGCCGTACTGGAAGAATCGAAAAGGTTGTTCATCCATACCAGCACGGCATTGTGGAACATGTCGGTTTATGACCCATACGTCAACATGCTGCGCACAACAACCGAGGGAATGTCGGCAGCGCTGGGCAATGCCGATTCCATTTCCGTTTTGCCGTTTGACATTGCGTATAAAGAGTCGGACGAACTTTCGCGAAGGATTGCACGAAATCAGCAGCTGGTGCTCCGGGAGGAGTCCTATCTTGATAAAATTGTCGATCCGGGCGCCGGGTCCTATTACATCGAGAATCTCACTCATTCCATTGCGCACAAAGCATGGGAGTTATTCCGGGAAGTCGAGAACAGGGGGGGTATGCTGGCGTGCATCAAATCCGGCTTTATCCAGGACGAGATTGAGGTTACACGCAACCAGAAGGTGCTGGATATCGCACAGCGCAAAATCATCATGTTGGGGACAAACCAGTATCCAAACCTGTCTGAAACCATCGCCGGTTCGGTTAAGCCTTCGCCCGTTGCCGGACAGGAGGCTCGGACGGAATTCAAGCCGCTGGCGCCCTTCCGTGTCGCCACCGGGTTTGAGGAGATCAGGCTGGCCACCGAGCGATTTGTGAAAGACGGGAACAAGCGACCTGCCGTTTTCCTGTTTACGATGGGCAACCTGGCCATGCTCAGGGCGAGGGCCGGCTTCGCGACAAACTTTTTCGGATGTGCGGGGTATGATATCATCGATAACCTGGGATTTTCGTCAGTTGACGAAGGTGTCGGGACTGCGCTGGCATCCGGTGCGGAGATTGCGGTAATATGCAGTTCCGACGATGAATATCCCTTGCTGGTTCCTGAAATTGCAGGCAAACTCAGGATGGCCGGCAGTAAGATGAGGATCGTTGTGGCAGGATTTCCCAAAGATCTGATCGAATCTTTCAAATCTGCCGGGGTTGATGATTTTATTCACGTGCACAGCAACCTGCTTGAAACGCTCCTTGATTTTCAAAGCAAACTGGGGATTTTACAATAACAGAATAATAGTCGAACATTAAATCAGGATACACGAATGAAAAACAATTCCTCGCCATTATCGGTATACACGCTTATCGGGCTGGTCTTTTTCCTGTCTGCCTTCTCGCTGCAGGCCCAGGATGAAAAGCTTCGTGACGAAATAGAAACAGAAGTAAAACAGGACGGCCCGTCTATTACGTTCGGTGCAGACCTGGTTAGCCGGTATGTATGGAGAGGAATTGATTTCGGGAATTCCCCGGCCATTCAGCCCAATCTCTCCTTTTCATGGAAGGGATTGAATATCGGAACCTGGGGCTCCTATTCATTCGGAAAACATGATGTCAGGATAAATGATTCCACCGTTGTTGACGGGGGCACCTATGCCGAAGCCGATTTGTTTGTCTCATACACCTACAAATGGTTTACGGTGATGGTTTTCGACTATTTCACCGTCAATGGCTTGAATCCGAATGAAAACAACAAGTACTATAATTTTAACAATGCAACCACCGGGCATGCCTTTGAAGGTTGTCTTTCATTCGATGGCCCTGAAAATTTCCCGTTGCAGGTACTTGCCTGTACCATTTTTTATGGGCTTGACAAGGGAAAAGATACCCTGGGAGCATACGGGATGGGTGATAAAAACAATTATTCCACCTATTTTGAGCTGGGTTATAAATTCCACCTGAAAAAAATCGGTGTAGACCTGAAACCGTTCATCGGGGGCATTCCGTTCGGAAGTTCCTGGTACGGTCCCTATGCGGGGATTACAAACCTTGGACTTACGGCAAAGAAGGGTATACCGGTCACTGAAAAATATTCGTTGCCTGTCCAGGTGTCTTTCATCACCAACCCGCAGGCGCAGAGCGTGTTCCTTATTTTTGGAATTTCATTTTAACAACTACAATTGCTATACACAGAACGATGAGACCAGATTTTAACAATGTTGATTTGAAAGGAGCGCCTTTCGCCGGTTCATTTGCCGCATGGGAGAAAGAATCCGGGCAGGAAAAATCCTGGAAAACCCCTGAGCAGATTCCCGTCAAGCCTGTTTACGGTGACAGCGACCTGGAAGGGATGGAGCATCTCGACTATGCCGCTGGCCTGCCGCCGTTTCTCCGGGGGCCATACTCGACCATGTACGTGATGAACCCTTGGACCATCAGGCAATATGCCGGTTTTTCCACTGCAGAGGAGTCGAATGCTTTCTATCGCCGCAATCTGAAAGCCGGGCAGAAGGGATTATCTGTAGCCTTTGACCTTGCCACCCATCGCGGCTACGATTCAGACCATGAGCGTGTTGTTGGCGATGTAGGGAAAGCCGGGGTCGCCATCGATTCCATCCTCGACATGAAGATCCTCTTCGACCAGATTCCGCTGGATATCATGTCGGTTTCCATGACCATGAACGGAGCCGTGCTGCCCATCCTTGCATTCTACATCGTGGCTGCCGAGGAGCAGGGAGTTCCGATGGCCGGGCTTACCGGAACCATCCAGAATGACATCCTGAAAGAGTTCATGGTGCGGAATACCTATATTTATCCTCCGGCCCCCTCCATGAAGATCATCGCCGATATCTTCGAATTTACCTCGAGGAACATGCCTAAATTCAACTCCATCTCCATCAGCGGGTATCATATGCAGGAGGCGGGCGCCACAGCGGATATCGAGCTTGCCTATACTCTTGCCGACGGCCTTGAATACCTGCGTGCCGGGATCAATGCTGGAATGGACATCGACACGTTTGCTCCGCGCCTGTCATTCTTCTGGGGATCGGGGATGAACCATTTCATGGAAATAGCCAAAATGCGCGCTGCCCGGATGCTCTGGGCGAAAATTGTGAAGCAGTTCAATCCGAAGAATCCCAAATCAATGGCGTTGCGCACTCATACACAAACGTCCGGCTGGAGCCTGACGGAACAGGATCCCTTCAACAACGTGGCCCGCACCTGTGTGGAGGCCCTTGCTGCCGCCCTCGGGCATACCCAGTCGCTTCACACCAATGCCATGGATGAAGCCATTGCCCTGCCTACCGATTTCTCGGCCCGTATTGCACGGAACACCCAGATATATCTGCAGGAAGAGACGCAGATATGCCGGTCGCTGGATCCATGGGCAGGATCTTATTATGTTGAGTCACTCACACATGAAATTGCGCATAAAGCGTGGGCGCTCATCGAGGAGGTCGAACTGCTCGGCGGGATGGCGAAGGCCATCGAAACGGGAATCCCAAAGATGCGCATCGAAGAGGCCAGCGCCCGCAAACAGGCAAGGATTGATTCGGGCAAGGATAAAATTGTCGGGGTAAACCACAACAGGCTCGAAAAGGAAGATCCGATCGAAATACTGAATGTGGATAATGCCGCCGTTCGCGAATCGCAGGTTGAAAGGCTTGAGAATTTACGGGCAAACCGCAACAGCGGTGAGGTTCTGGCAGCGCTCGAAGCGTTGACAAGGTCGGCGGAAACAGGCGAGGGGAATTTACTTGCCCTGGCGATCGATGCAGCGCGAAAAAGAGCATCACTGGGAGAAATTTCATTTGCACTTGAAAAAATCTACGGGAGGTATAAAGCTGTGATACGAAGCATTTCAGGGGTCTATTCCTCGGAATCAAAAGACAATGAAGCTTTTGCCAGGGCACGTGAACTGGCTGACAGGTTTGCGGAAATGGAGGGGCGCCGGCCCCGCATCATGATTGCCAAAATGGGGCAGGACGGTCACGACCGCGGCGCCAAGGTAGTTGCGACCGGGTATGCCGACATCGGGTTTGATGTCGACATCGGGCCGTTATTTCAAACGCCTGCCGAATCTGCCAAACAGGCCGTTGAAAATGATGTGCACATCCTGGGTGTTTCCAGCCTCGCTGCAGGTCATAAAACGCTTGTGCCCCAAGTGATCGAAGAGCTGAAGCGCCTTGGCCGCGAGGATATCATGGTGGTCGTAGGAGGTGTGATCCCCCCGCAGGATTATGATTTTCTGTATAAAGCCGGTGCTGCTGCCATCTTCGGACCCGGAACCGTCATCTCCGAAGCAGGGATCAGGTTGCTTGAGATACTCATCGAGAGCCGGAAATAGTTCATGGAACTCCAAACCCTTACGCTGCCCAACGGGATCAGGCTTATACATTTTCAGGTTCAAAGCCCGGTGGCGCATTGCGGGATGTTCATTCATGCCGGAACACGCGACGAAACAGAGGCGGAGCACGGTGTCGCTCATTTTATTGAACACACCATTTTCAAAGGGACAGGGAAACGCAATGTTTTCCAGGTATTGAACCGCCTGGAGAACGTCGGTGCAGACCTGAATGCATACACCGGTAAAGAAGAGACCTGTATCCATGCCTCTTTTCTGAGCGAATTCTATGAACGCACCCTTGAATTGTTCCAGGATATTTTCTTTCATTCGGTCTTTCCCGAAAAGGAACTTGAACGCGAGAAGCAGGTGGTGATGGATGAAATCCGGTCGTTTAAGGACACCCCGGCCGAGCAGATTTTT
The DNA here is from genome assembly GCA_037141055.1 of bacterium. Classification (GTDB taxonomy): domain Bacteria; phylum Bacteroidota; class Bacteroidia; order Bacteroidales; family FEN-979; genus CAIVAT01. The sequence goes on from JBAXDH010000033.1 coordinate 10,794, forward strand.
GACGATTTTGAAGACCAGGTATTCAACGGGCATCCGCTGGGGAAAAATATCCTGGGTTCAGCGGGAAGCCTTCAGAAACTGAAACGGGATGATGTACTGAATTTCATACACCGGAATTACCGGTTGAATGAAGTGGTGATTGCATCGGTGGGAAATATGGAGTTCAGGCGGCTTGCCAGGCTTGTCGTTAAATATTTCAGTGACAACCCTCCCCGGGGTGAAAGTTCTCCCAGAATTACCTTCCGGGACTACAGGCCTTTTACAAAAGCCATTAAGAAAAAGACATCCCAGGTTCATTGCCTTACGGGCGCCCCGGCCTATGCATACAGCGATGAACGCAGGATCCCGCTGGCCTTGCTGAACAATATGCTGGGCGGTCCTGTGATGAATTCGCGGTTGTCGCTGGCACTTCGAGAGAGAAACGGGCTTACCTATCACAATGAGTCAAATTATACAGCCTATTCTGATGCCGGCATCATCCATGTTTATTTTGGCACTGACCCCGCAAACTATGACAAAGCGCTTAGGATCATGCTCAGGGAGCTGAAGCGTTTGCGTGAGGAACGGCTGAGCCCGGTTCAGATGCAAATAATTAAAAAGCAGATTATCGGCCAGCTTGCCATTGCCCAGGAGTCGAATATGACGGCAATGCTTGCCATTGGCAAAAGCTACCTTTTGCAGAACCGGTTCGATCCTCTGGAGAAGATCATTGAACGGATTTATGCCACCACAGCGGATGAACTGCTGGAAATTGCGAATGAAATTTTTGAAGAAAAACAGCTCAGCATGCTGACGTTCAGATAGGAATATCCTAGGCTTATGGATAAATGGTACTGAGAAAAGTCTTTCTGAATGCAAAGATGTCCTGTACTTTTTTATGAATGAACATTTTATCGAGCAGAGCGCCGAGTGGCCCGAAGGGAACCTTGTAAAAGAGCTTGTCGGTCATCATTACCCCATTTTCAACCTTCTCAAAGTAGTGTTCGTGATGCCAAATGGCATATGGCCCTGAGCGCTGATCATCAATGAAATAAAAGGGTTCATTCACCTGGGTGATTTCAGTAACCCACGACATCGGAATGCCAAAAACCGGGGAAACTTTATACGTGATGATCAGCCCGGGATAGATATTCCCGGGGAGCTTTGAGGTTATAATGAAATTCATTTTTTTGGGAGTTATTTTTCCCAGGTTAGCAGGATTGCTGAAAAACCGCCATGCTTCTTCAATGGTCAGAGGAAGAAACTGTTTGAATTCGAGTGTGCGCATTTTCTGTCTTCGTTACCGGGAGAATCTGAATATTTTCCGGAGGATGAGGTAAAATTAGAACAATTACCATGATATTTGCACTTCCCCACCTGTTTATACGTGAATAATGATAAATGAACCCTTGCTTGATTATTCAGAGGCCCACACCACCTCTGAACATCCGATATTGTCGAGACTGAGCCGTGAAACGCACCTTTCCCAGGTATATCCGCAGATGTTGTCGGGGCATTTGCAGGGAACATTCCTGCGGATGGTTGTTCAGATGCTTAGGCCTCACCGGATTCTGGAGATAGGAACCTTTACAGGTTATTCTGCGATTGCCATGGGGTTCGGGATGACCTCACCCCCGGCCTTTCCCTGCGGGATGACCTCACCCCCGGCCCTTCCCTGCGGGATGACCTCACCCCCGGCCCCTCTCCCTGGGGAGAGGGGAGGTGCGTTGTTGCATACGATTGAGGTTAATCCGGAGCTGGAGGACGGGATCCGGCGATATTTCAGGGATGCCGGGTTGGAAGATTTGATTTCATTGCATATCGGGGATGCGCTCGAAATTATCCCTGCACTTGATGAGGTCTGGGACCTGGTTTTCATCGATGCCGACAAACCAAATTACCTGGCTTATTACAACATGGTTCTGCCCATGGTGCGCAGCGGTGGTTTTATTATTGCCGATAATGTATTGTGGGATGGGAAAGTGACCGGCGATCCCGCTAAAATGGACAAGGATACCCGCGGGATTACAGTGTTCAACGAGTTTATAAACCTCGACGACCGTGTCGAAAACATGATCCTGCCAATCAGGGACGGGCTTATGCTTATCAGGAAAAAGTAACGTGCAGAAGGGCTAACCGTAAATTTCGGTGTTTCGCTATTTCGCTATTTTTCACTTAACCCTGTATTCAAACTTAACTCCCTCCAATTCTTCATTGGCTTTGATGATCTTTTTCTTCAGGTCTTCTTTGAACCGGACCATCTTCGTATGAAGTTCGGGATCGGCAATGGCAAGAATTTCCGCAGCAAGGATCGCTGCATTCTGGGCGCCGTTAATTCCGACGGTGGCTACCGGTATGCCGGGAGGCATCTGAACGATCGCCAGCAGTGCGTCCAGCCCTTCAAGGGAGGCTTTGATGGGGACGCCAATAACAGGCAGGGTCGTCATGGCGGCAATAACCCCCGGCAGATGGGCTGCCATTCCTGCGGCTGCAATGATGACCCGGATTCCCCGCCCGTGGGCGTTTCTTGCAAATTCTTCAACTTTTTCGGGAGTGCGGTGTGCAGACAATGCATTGATTTCAAAAGGAATATGCATGTCGTTCAGGAATTTGGCGGCTGCCTCCATAACCGGGAGATCGGAGGTGCTGCCCATAATGATGCTGACTTTGGCTTCCATGATGGCAGATTTCGGGTTTCTTCACAAATTTAGACATATTTTGACTACATTTGCGCGAAAGAAACATTGCACTGATTATGACGAAGGTACAGGTTAGGGAACTGCTGTTTGAAAAATTCATCACCAAAGATAAGATTGAAGCCGCCGTGCAGGAAGTTGCCAACGCGATAAACCGCGATTTTGAAGGGAAAAACCCTTTGCTCCTGGCGATTCTCAATGGCTCATTCATCTTTGCCTCTGATCTCATGCGCAAAATCACCATTCCTTGTGAAATATCATTCGTAAAATTTGCATCATATACGGGAACAACCACCTCTGCCAGTATTAAAGAGCTGATAGGCGTTTCTGAAGAGCTGAAGGGCAGGCATGTCATCATCGTTGAGGATATTGTGGATACCGGCATCACCATGGAAAAGCTGCTCCGGGATGTCCGGGAAAAGGAACCTGCAGAGGTCAAAATTGCCTGTTTCTGTTTTAAACCTGATGCTTTTCTGAAAGATTTTCCAATCGACTATCTTGGTTTGAAAATTCCGAATGATTTTATTGTCGGATACGGACTTGATTACAACGGTTATGGCAGGAACCTGCCGGATATTTACAAGATAGTCAAATAAATTGTGTGCTTATGTTCAATCTGATCCTATTTGGTCCGCCAGGAGCCGGGAAGGGAACCCAGGCTGTTAAAATTGCTGAAAAATTTGGTTGGAAACATATCTCGACCGGGGATATCCTTCGTGCCGAAGTAAGCCAGTGCACCCCGCTCGGGGTGAAAGTCAAATCGGTGATGGAGGCAGGCCATCTTGTTTCCGATGAACTGCTGATCGAGATCATGGAGTCGGTGTTCATCAAACACAGCGATGTAAAGGGATTTGTCCTGGACGGATTTCCCCGGACGCTGAACCAGGCAGAAGAGCTGGATCAGATGCTACACCGGCATGGTCAAAAACTAACACTTGTCCTTGCACTTGAAGTGGATAAAGACGAACTAGCCAGGCGTTTGTTGAAGCGCTCCCACGACCAGGGCCGCAAGGATGATACGGTGGAGGTGATCAAAAACCGGCTTGTCCAGTACCAGAACCACACAAAACCGCTGGTCGACTACTACATAGATAAAAAGATATACCAGGAGGTATACGGCGTCGGGACAATTGAAGATATTTTCAACCAGCTTTGCGCCGCAATCAAACCATAATATTTTCTCGCAGTACACAGATTTACGCAGAAATTATTTTGATGAATTATTAATGGGATGCAATACCTTGATTCGTAAATCACAAATCATCTAATCGTAAATCAATTTGTCTGAATCCAACTTTGTAGATTATGTAAAAATTCACTGCGCTTCCGGTAACGGGGGTGCGGGTTCCCGCCATTTCATGCGTACGCGTACGAATGCGCACGGCGGGCCCGACGGTGGTGACGGCGGCAGGGGAGGGCATGTTATCCTGAAAGGAAACAGCCAGTTCTGGACCCTGCTCCATCTTAAATTTACAAAGCATCTGAAGGCCGAACATGGAGGAGCCGGTTCAAAACAGCTCATGCACGGGGCGAATGGCAAAGATGTGATCATTGACGTGCCCCTCGGAACAGTAGCCCGCGACGAAGAAACCGGGGAATTTGAATGTGAGATCACTGAAGACGGTCAGACATATGTCCTGGTTCCCGGCGGCAGGGGCGGTTTGGGAAACGATCATTTTAAAACGCCGACCCGGCAGGCACCTAAATTTGCACAACCGGGGGAACCCGGGCTTGAGTTCTGGAAAGTACTGGAACTGAAACTGCTGGCCGATGTCGGGCTTGTTGGTTTTCCGAATGCCGGTAAATCGACCCTGTTGTCGGTTATTTCCGCCGCAAAACCCCAGATAGCCGATTATCCGTTCACCACACTGGTTCCCAATCTTGGTATCGTGCGGTATCATGACAACAAATCGTTTGTGATGGCCGATATTCCCGGCATCATCGAAGGCGCGCATGAAGGAAAAGGACTGGGACTGAGATTTTTGCGTCACATCGAACGCAATTCGACGCTGTTGTTCATGGTTCCGGCCGATTCAAAGGATATCCGCAAGGAATATCATATTTTGCTGAATGAGCTGGCACAGTATAATCCCGAACTCCTCGATAAAACCCGCGTACTTGCAATTTCAAAATCCGACCTGGCCGATGAGGAGATTCTTGACGAACTGAAAAAGGATTTACCTGAAATCCCGACCGTTTTTATCTCGTCTCACAAGCAGACAGGGCTGGACAAGCTGAAGAAGATGCTGTGGGAGGAACTCAACCGGCAACACTAAAACAGGTGAACGGGTGCGCCGGAAACGGTCATGCGCAAAAATTAACACCAGCAGATGCCTGACATCCTGAAATCCATCGACCAGGGCTTGTTTTTTTTTCTGAACGGACTGCATTCTCCGTTTTTTGACTTGGTCATGTTTTACGGAACCATGACTGTTTTGTGGTCACCTCTGTACCTGGTACTGCTCTGCCTCGTAATACGGAAATACAGGCTCCGGTCATTGTGGGTTTTGCTTTTTGCAGTGATCATGATCATCGTCAGTGACCAGCTTTCGGGAATCGTTAAAGAATGGGTTGCGCGGCCCCGCCCGACGCATGAGCCCGCGCTGTCAGGCATCCATACAGTGAATGGTTACCTTGGAGGACAGTTCGGGTTTTACTCTGCCCATGCTTCAACCAACATGGCCATCGCCTTATTTATGATTATTATTTTGGGCAGACCGTTTCGATATTTCCCTGAAATGATAATTGCCTGGGCCCTCTTCATGGCATACACACGGATTTATCTCGGGGTGCATTATCCTGGCGACATTATTGCCGGATGGTTTGCCGGTGCGTTCATCGGCTGGTGTGCGGGTTCTCTTTGCATCAGATTTCTCATCCCTGGGAGAAAAAAATCCCCGGAATAAAACAATCCGAATGCAATTTGCGTTATATACTGAATCTTGGCAGGTTTGCAATCGCAAAACTGATTAGATTCAGTTATACTGAGCGTTTGAGTTTGCTTTTCTATGCAAACTCAGGTAGCCGAAGTATAACACACCGGGACAGGCTGGCAGTTCAATGCACTGTTCCTCTTGAATTCGGTCACACGGTAAATTTATTTTATGAAAAGGATAGTGAAAATCGCTCTGTTAATGGTATTCGTTGCTCTTGCAGCACCCAATATTCTCCATGCAAAAGGCCCGCTTGACCCGGTAAAACTGGGAACCTGGGTGGTAAACGTGGGGATCGGACCGGGGGCACATTATTTTGGCAACGGATCGGGGTTCGGACCGGCACTGAAGGCATCTTTTGAAGCCGGGATGTGGGACCTTGGGCCAGGAATTGTGACAATTGGGGGTGAAACGGCATTCTCCTTTTTTAGCAATCATTACGGCGACGGCTGGAACCAGTCGTGGATAAATTTAATCCTCGGTGGGCGTGCCGCCTTTCATTACGGATGGGATGTGGAAGGTCTAGACACTTATGGCGGTGTTCCGCTGGGAATAGGATTCTGCATACACAGCTGGGACGATCATCCGGGGAACAGCGGCTATACTCCCGTCTATCCTTATTTCGGCGTATTCTTTGGAGCTTCCTACTTTTTTACGAAAACCATCGGGGTCAATGGGGAGATAGGATATAATTCAACCTATGCCAACATCGGCATGGTTTTCAAACTGAAATAATTCTCAATACCCGTAAGCCCTTCCTTCAAATTTCAACACCCTGACTTTCCATACGCAAACTTCGCGGATTGACGGAGGATTGAATTTGAAATCGCCGGCAGTGTATTGTGCCATCACGATGTGGAATGCTGCAATTTTTTCGTCAGGATCAATGATAAATTCCGCCTGCCCGTAACAAAGCACGCTGCGGAATTTCATGCTCCATGAACAGGCTACCTGCTCATTCTGATACCGCAGTACATGATCTGTCGTAAAGTTGATACACACCTCCGGGTGGTTCTTCAGAATGTCAATCTTCTTGCCGTGTTGCGCACCATGCAGATAAATGACGTCATCCCTGAATCCGAAATTCATCGGGATCACGTATGGCCCTCCTTCCGGGCTTACCATCGACAGGTGGCAGAACTGGCACCGCTGAATAACCTCAACCACCTCCTTTTTCTCAGAAATTGCGCGTGCTCTCATCGTGTTTTACTAAATTTTCCAACAGGGAGGATACAAATGAAAGGATGATGCTGAACAGCATTGCCCACCAGAACCCATCGACCCTGAACCCTGAGACCCATGAACTCGCAATCATGATGATCACCGCATTGATGACCAGGAGGAACAGTCCGAAGGTGATCACAGTAAACGGGATGGTAAGTAGTACCATCAGCGGTTTTAAAAACAGGTTCAGGAAACTGAGGACCAGGGCGACAAGCACCGCGGTCCAGAAAGTACTGACATGTACACCGGGCAGGATATACCCGGCAATGAGGATGGCGACCGAAGTGACCAGGAGCTTTGGAAGAAACGACATGTTGAAAGTTTTTATCGGATGTTATCTCAGGCAAAGATAACCAAATTGAGTTTTCGCGTATATTTGTTTATCCTCCCGTCCACTGATCCTGATTGTAATTTATGCCGGAAAAAGCAAATGACCGCACCATCTTCTCACTCTCCGAGGTAGCCGCGAGCATTCAGAAAACGCTGGCCGACAGGTACACGACTTCGTTCTGGATCAAGGCCGAGATGAATAAGCTGAACCATTACCCGCAGTCGGGGCATTGCTATCCCGACCTTGTGGAAAAAACAAATGGGAAGATTGTGGCTGAAATGAGATCCACGATCTGGAAAGACGACTTTCAGAGGATCAGCGACAATTTTTTGAATGTGCTGCATGAGCCGTTGAAAAACGGGATCAAAATTTTATTTTGTGCGAAAATTACCTACAGCCCGGTATATGGACTGAGCCTTCGGATTCTCGACATCGATCCGTCATGGTCGCTCGGTGAACTGGAAAAGGAAAAGCAGCTGACCATCGAAAAAATCAAAAAGGAGGGCCTTTTTAACACGAACAGATCGCTGATTCTGCCCCTGCTACCCAAGAGGATCGCAGTCATCTCGGTTCAGACGAGCAAGGGCTACGCCGACTTTCGCAAGGTCATCGACGGCAATAACTGGGGCTATTCGTTTTTTTACATGCTTTTCCCGGCATTGCTCCAGGGCGAAAATGCCGTTGATTCCATTCGATGCCAGATGGAGCGGATACGAAAGGTTATGCAGCATTTCGATGCGGTCGCAATAATCCGCGGCGGCGGTGGAGATGTCGGCCTCACCTGCTATAACAATTACGAACTTGCCAGATCGATTGCGTTGTTTCCGCTTCCGGTGATCACCGGGATAGGCCATTCGACCAATGAAACGGTGGCTGAAATGGTGGCTTTCAGAAATGCGATCACACCCACGGAGCTTGCCGATTTCCTCATTCAGAAATTCCATAATTTCTCTGTTCCCCTCAATAATGCCCGGGATGTCCTGGTGGGAAAATCCACCCGGATGATGCATGATGAAAAGCTGAAGATGATGGTCATGGTGCGGAATTTTAAATCGGAGACTTTGTCGAGGCTTGCACTAAGCAGGAACGGGATTCAGCAGGAGGTCAATTCAATAAAACAGCAGACTGCATTCCAGTTTCAGAGAAGAAGGGAAAGGGAATTGGATCAGAACCTGGTGCTTATTGGGAAAGGAGCAGCCAAGACGCTGAAGGAAAAGGACCAGGAAACTGCCCGGGTTTGGGCCGGTGTTTTTTCAAAAGCCCTGGGTTTCATCACGGCGCATTTGAACTGCATCGCAGCCATTGAGAGGAATATCGGGTTGCTGGACCCGGCAAATGTGCTGAAACGCGGATACAGCATCACCATCGCGGATGGCAGAGCATTGAGCACCGTTGAAGGGCTGAAGGAAGGAACATTGCTGCAAACCATCCTGGCCGACGGGATTATAACAAGCACGGCACTAACGGCTAAAAAGACAGAAAACCATGAGTAAAGACCCGAATTATTCTGAAGCTTACGAGGAGCTTCAGCGCATCGTTTCCGAAATTGAGGGGGGCGAAATTTCAGTTGATGATCTGTCCGCCAGGGTAAACAGAGCAGCACTCCTGATCAGGATTTGCAAAAATAAACTTTCTTCCACGGAAGAGGATGTAAACCGGATATTGAAGGAGCTGGAATCAGACGGTGAACGGGGGTGATTGTGTGGTTGAAGTGGATACGGGATACGGTTCAGGAGAATAGTTTCCTATAGACTTCTTCGATTTTGGCGACGGGGATGATCTGGATTGAAAATCGCTTCACATCAAGTCCTTTCATGTTGTACCTGGAGATGAAAATCCGGTCGAAACCGAGTTTATTGGCCTCCGAAATACGCTGTTCGACACGGTTGATGGGGCGGATCTCCCCACTGAGTCCGACTTCGGCTGCAAAACACGTTTTGGAGTCCACCGGCGTATCCTGGTTGGATGAAAGAACAGCTGCAACGACCGCCAGGTCAATTGCAGGATCATCAACCCGGATACCGCCGGCAATATTCAGGAAAACGTCCTTATGACCCAGCCTGAACCCGCTTCGTTTTTCGAGTACGGCGAGCAGCATGTTGAGGCGGCGCGCATCGAAGCCGGTTGTGGAGCGCTGCGGAGTGCCGTAAACAGCGGTGCTCACCAGGGCCTGGGTTTCGATAAGCATCGGGCGCTGGCCTTCAGTCATGGCGGCAATGGCGATGCCGCTCACGGGTTCATCGCGCTGGCTGAGCAGGATTTCCGAAGGGTTGGAAACTTCGCGCAGCCCGGTATCGTTCATTTCGTAAATCCCAAGTTCTGAGGTTGATCCGAACCGGTTTTTCAGCGATCGCAGGATGCGGTATCCATAGTTCCTGTCTCCCTCAAACTGAAGCACGGTATCGACCATGTGCTCGAGGATTTTCGGTCCGGCCAGGCTCCCGTCCTTGGTGATGTGCCCGATCAGGAAAATTGGCGTATTGGTCACTTTTGAATACTTCTGCATTTCTGCCGCACATTCTTTGATCTGCGAAACGCTTCCTGCCGACGAATCGATCAGATCGGTCTGCAGGGTTTGAATGGAGTCGGCTATGATTATTCCCGGTCCGAGCGCTGCAACATGCTGCAGAATTGCCTGCGTATTGGTTTCTGTGAGGATGAAACAGTTGTCATTCTTTATTCCAAGCCTTTCGGCGCGCATCCGTATCTGCTGGTCGCTCTCTTCACCGGTGATATACAGGATTTTCTGACCGGTGCATTGCAGTGCAACCTGAAGCATCAGTGTTGATTTGCCGATTCCGGGTTCGCCGCCGATCAGCGTAAGCGAGCCGGGAACTAGTCCTCCGCCAAGAACACGGTTCAGTTCCTGGTCGTGCATGTCGATCCTGGCTTCATGACTGAAAACAACGTCTGAGATCCGTACCGGTTTTACAGTTCTCGGATCCCGCATCACGGATCCCGGAACTCCCTTTTCCTCCCGTTGAATCACCTCTTCCACAAACGTATTCCACTCTCCGCAGGCATTGCATTTTCCCATCCATTTGGGGGCCTGGGCGCCGCAGTTCTGGCAGAAAAATGCAGTTTTAAGTTTGGACATGGACTGTGGAAGTTGGTATGCTGGTAAGCTGGTAAGTTGGAATATTAAGCAATCGTAAATCGTACACTCGTAAATCCTACAGATGTACTTTTTGGGCGAGTTCGATGGTGTGTGTTGTGGAATATCCCCTGGTCAGTTCGATGGTGACGATTTCTCCGCCGTGGGCCCTGACAATATCGGTTCCGACGATTTCCTTGCCTTCATAGTCTTTGCCTTTCACAAGGATGTCGGGTTGAATCAGTTTGATAAGTTCATAAGGGGTGTCTTCCCCGAAAATGATGACGCCGTCGACGAAGGTAAGCGCTGCAAGAATAATGGCACGGGCAGCCTCCTTGTTGACCGGCCGGTGAGGTCCTTTGATGCGCCTCACAGAGTCGTCGGAATTAAGCCCCACAAGGAGAATATCGCCAAGGTCCCTGGCTTTGGCGAGATATTCCACATGCCCCAGGTGAAGTACATCAAAACATCCGTTTGAAAATACGATCGTTTTGTCTTTGAATCTCCAGACGGCAATTTGTTTTCGCAGGTGTTCCCAGGTGTAGATCTTTGACTTTATGAAGCTAAGCCTTTCCATTTTTGTTTTTGTTGAATGAAAGCAAAATAAGCGAAATTCCACCGATCACCAGGATCATGCTGGTTTGGGCAGTCCATGAAATCCATCCAAGTGCCAGCCCCGTTGTGCGGATGATGCCATAAAGCAACATGGTTTCCTGGATGATAGCCGGGTATAAACCGATGCCGCCGGGGGTGATCATAATGCCGACACTTCCCAGTACCAGTGCGGAGAGGGCCGCTCCCGGGCTGAGTGAAGCCGTGTCGGTAAAACAGAAAAAGCAGACATAAATCATGAAATAATACAGGGCCCAGATGGCCAGGGAGTAGAATATGAAAAGTCCGGGTTTGTTGATCTGGCTGAGGGATTTAAGCCCTTCCCAGAAACCAAGGATCATGTTTTTGATTTTATGGAATATCCCGGAGGCGAAGATTCTTTTACGCAAAAAGTATACGATAATGATGAACAGGATGCCCGAGGCCACCGCCGAAGAGATAAATAACTTGCTGAAAATCGGGTTGTTGAATTTTTCTGCCAGTTTTGGATAAATGGCTGTGTTGAGATAAAGCCCGATGGTGCCGGCCTGCGTTATGATCATCAGGAAAAAAAGGAAGATAAAGATGATCATATCAATCGCCCGCTCGGTAATCACAGTGCCGAAAGATTTGTTAAACGGAATTTTCTCGTAACGGGCCAGGATGCCGCACCGGGTCACTTCGCCCAGCCTGGGGAAGGCCATGTTCGCAAAATATCCCACCATGACGGCAAAAAATGTGTTTTTCAGAGAAGGATAATATCCCATGGGTTCCAGGAAGAGTTTCCATCTGAGGGCCCGCAGAATATGGCTGGTTATCCCCATGGCAATGGTGAGGATGACCCAATTGTAATTCGCGATCCGGAATGAATGCAATATCTGGGTGCGTTCATCCGGCGTTAATCCCCTGAGAGATAGCCAGATGATGAAAAGTCCCAGGCCCAGGAAAAGTGCAAATTTAATAAAGGTGATTACCCGGTTTGTCCGGGGCGTTTCTTCGATAAGCATGTCGGCCATTACCCTGTTTTTTTACCCTTAACCAATTTATTTTTAGAATCGACAAAGGCGATGCTTGGACTGATCTTTTTTGCCTCTTCAAAATCCATCAGGGCATAAGAAACAATAATAACGAGGTCGTTGGGTAAAAACTTGCGGGCGGCCGCTCCGTTTAAACAGATGGTTCCGCTTCCGCGCTTTCCTTTAATCACATACGTTTCAATCCGTTCACCATTGTTGATGTTCAACACCTGAACTTTCTCATATTCAATGAGATTCGAGGCGTTCATCAGGACCTCATCGATCGTGATACTGCCAACATAGTTGATATCTGCATCGGTAACGGTTGCACGATGGATCTTCGATTTTAAAACTTGAATCTGCATCATGCTGCAAAATTACGAAAAAAGTTCAATATTGTCGATCAGCCTCACATCACCCAGAAAAACAGCGACAAAGGCAACTGCCCGGTCCTTGTGATGCCAGTTTTCAACCGGCAACAGGGTTTCTTTGTCCCCGATTTCAAAATATTCAAGCCGGAAGTCGGGATTCTCCTGAAGTTCCCTTGCAGCCCAATCTTTTAATTCATGTACCGGAAATTTTCCGGCTTTGTTTTTCACGCTGATAAGGACCTGGTATATTTTCGGGGCAAGGTTCCGTTCGGCGATCGACAGCCGTGTGTTGCGGGAACTCATCGCCAGGCCATCTGCTTCCCTTATCGTTTCGCATGATACGACGTTAACCGGAATCGCGAGCGCCTCAACCATGTGTTTGATGACGGCAAGCTGCTGGTAATCTTTTTTGCCGAAATAGGCGTTTGCCGGCTGAATGATGTCAAACAGTTTTTTGACAACGATGGCAACGCCGTTGAAGTGTCCCGGGCGGAATTTGCCCTCCATGATCTTGTCAAGCATTCCGAAGTTCAGACTCAGCGATCCTGTTTCACCTTCCGGGTACATCTCTGAAGCCTCCGGGGAGAAAATGACATCGCATCCTGCCTCTTCCAGCAGTTTTGCATCCCTGCCCGGTGTCCGGGGATATTTCTCAAGGTCTTCCCTGTTGTTGAACTGTATCGGGTTCACAAAGATGCTGCATACCGTGAGCCCGTTTTCCTGTTTTGATCGCCTTACCAGGGTCAGATGGCCTTTGTGCAAAGCACCCATCGTGGGAACAAATCCGATAGTCATCCCTTGCTCCCGTTGGTTTTTAAGGCAGGATACCGTTTCAGCAATATTTGTAAAAATTTTCATTACCTGAACAGATACTTCTTTAATAATTAACCCTCTCGTGAGAATTTTTATGTTTGATGCCACTCCAAAACTATATTTCACCGCTAAGCCGCCAAGGCGCAAAAATTTATGTAATTGAATTTGCGTTCTTCGCGTCTTTGCGTCTTTGCGGTGAACATTTTATTTTGGTTTTTGGGCTAGGCTCATGTTCCAAAGATAAAATGAATTTGGGAGTTTGCCGAAATAAATGCCTTCAAATTTTCTGGGGCTTGAAAAGATGCAAAAAAAGTTGTATCTTTGCCTTAACATGTACAGAATACTTCACATAGAAGATCTTCCTTCCGATGCCTACCTGATCAAAAGAGAGGTGAACAAATTCATGGGCCCCTGTGAATACCTCAACGTTGAGGCAAAAGACACGTTCCTCAAAGCGCTGGAGGACTTTAAACCGCGCCTGATCATCTCCGATTTTTGCATTCCCGGATTTGGCTGGGATGCAGCGCTTGAGCTGGCAACCATTCATGCCCCGGGCACTCCGTTTATTATCGTCACGGGTTCAACAAGCAAGGAGATTGGCATAGAATGTCTCAATGCCGGTGCCTCAGATTTCATCAGCAAGGATAATATTGAGGAATTGGGCCCGGCGATTGAGAAAATTCTGAAGCTTTAGATCAAAGGGTTCCTTCGTCGTATGCTTTCTCCCCGTGCAGTGCTACATCCAGTCCTGCTTTTTCATGTTCCCCCGACACTCTTACCGGCGTGATCAGGTTGATCAGGGCCAGCATGATGTATGTAAAAATGAACGCATAGGCGGAAGCGGCAACCACTGTGATCAGTTGCTTGAAGAAAAAGGAACTCTGGCCGAACCAGAGCCCTTCGGATAATACTGCCGGGTTGATCATCCTGGTGGCAAAAACACCCAGCAGGACGGTGCCGAGCAGGCCGCCGATGCCATGAACTCCCCATACATCGAGTGCATCATCCCAGTTCAGCTTGTTTTTTAACTGAACGGCGAGGTAACATGTTACACCGGCCGCCACACCGATAATCGGGGCCGACCACATGGGGACAAATCCCGCACACGGCGTGATTGTTGCAAGTCCGGCAATGGACCCTGTGAGCAACCCCAGAAGTTTCGGCCGTCCTTCCCTGATCCATTCGATGGCAACCCAGGCCGCTGTAGCAAACGATGCCGCAACGTCTGTGTTGATAAACGCCAGCGCTGTGATTTTGTCAACCTGCAATTCGCTGCCCGCATTGAACCCATACCAGCCAAACCAAAGCAGTCCGCTCCCGATGGCGACCAGCGGAATGCTGTTGGGAGTTGAATTTTTATCAGACCTGGCGCCAACATAAAATACGGAAGCAAGCGCGGCAAAACCAGCTGTGGCATGAACCACGATCCCGCCGGCAAAATCAAGAACGCCCCATTGTGCCAGCATTCCGTTGCCCCATATCATGTGGACAAACGGGTAATAAACCATGATCTGCCAAACCGTCAGGAAGATCATATAGGAGCGGAACGTGACCCGGTTTACAAATGCCCCGGTGATCAGGGCAGGGGTGATGATTGCAAACATCATCTGGTAAACAATGAAAACGATTTCGGGGATCTTCCCGTTACCGGCATAAATTGAATCAATGCTGACGCCGTGGAGAAAAACTTTGTCAAGGTTGCCGAAAATTCCGCCCACTCCGCCACTGAAGCACAATGAGTATCCGAACGTGACCCACAGAACGGTTGTCCACCCAAGTGACGCAAAACTCTGGATCATGATCCCCAGGATATTCCGTTTCGTGGCAAGGCCACCATAGAAAAACGCCAGTGCCGGCGTCATGAGCATGACCAGGCTTGCCGATAAAAGCATGAACCCGGTTGAACCAACATCGATTGTTCCCATAATAATGATTTTAGATTGACGATTTAGAGACTGTTTAAATTTTATCGATTTCTGCTGTTGAATGACCCCTCCCCCGGCCCTCCCCTTGGAGGGAGGGGTCATATTCAGCCATTTACAATTCTAAGAAATCATTTTTCACAGAACGTATGAACCGGGCGCGATGACCGTCATGAGACCTGCCATTGCGATTAATCTCGGGAGAGCAAACAGTTGTTTCATTGCGATGTGTTTTGTTAATAATTTCACATGCAATGTTAGGGTGAACATCGAACCCATGCAATCCTGTAAACTACTGAAATTTAGTCAGGTAAAACGGGGGTGACGGTACGTGAATTTCTTACGGGAAGAAGGTTGAAACCCTTAGATTTCCACAATTTTATTCCTGATCGCATACTTGATCAGCTCGACGGTGGACTTCAGCTCGAGTTTTTTCATGATGTGGTTTTTGTGTGTCTCCACGGTGCGGATGCTGATGTCAAGCTGGTCGCTGATCTCCTTGTTGATAAAGCCTTCGGCAAAGAGCTTCAGGATTTCGATCTCCCGCGTGGTGAGCTGTATAGGTCCTTTCTGGGGCGCCATGTCATCCTCATTCGCCTTTCGGACATAGCTTTTAAGCATGATGCGGGAAATGGAATCAGCGAAAAACTCCTCCCCCTCGTAAATGGCGTGGATGGCACTGAGCAACTCTTCCCGGGAAGTGTTTTTCGGCAGATAACCCCGTGCCCCGGCCTTCACCGAGTTGAAAATGAAATCCTCGTTGGTGTACATCGAAAGGATGAGCACCCGGGTGTCAGGGTATTCTGCGGTGATGCGCTTTGTAATTTCTATGCCATTGGTGTCGGGCAGCGAAATATCGAGGATCAGGATGTCGGGCGGCTCCAGGGCGATTTTTTCAAAACACTCTTTTCCCGAGGAGGCTTCCCCCAGGATGGAAAGGTCGTCGGCACTGATCAGTAAAGCTTTGATCCCATCTCTAACAAGCTGGTGATCATCCACGAGAAAAATCCTGATTTTTGACATTGGTGATGATTTTTGGAACATTTAACGTAATGGTGGTGCCTTTTGAAGGAGCCGACCGGATCTCGATTCTTCCCTGCAGCAGGCTAGCCCGCTCCCGCATGTTATGGATGCCGTTTCCGCCCTCTTTTCCCAGGTTCTCTGGCGAAAATCCTTTGCCGTCATCACCGATCACCAGCGTCAGATGATCTGTGCTGCGGGTAAGTGAAACGGTCACCTCAGTTGCTTCTGCATGTTTTACAATGTTGTTCAGCGCTTCCTGGGTCAGCCGGTAAATATACGTCTTGATCTTTTTGTCGAGGTCGTCAAAATCGCCTTTCGCTTCGAAATGTATGTGCAGGCCGCTGTGTTCTTCGGTTTCGGAAAACAGGTTTCGGAATGCGATCGGGATGCTGAAAACTTCCAGGACCGAAGGCATCAGGTTGTTCGAAATCCGGCGCACCTCATCGATGATCTGGTCAAAATATTTCTTGAGCTCCTGGATGGAGTTCCGCGTGTCTTTCCCGTCCTGGTAAAGGAGATTCTCCAGGCGCAGTTTGACCGCAATCAGCGATTGCCCGATGCCGTCGTGCAACTCCCGTGAGAGCCGTTGCCGCTCCATCTCCTCCCCGTCAAAAACCGAGCGCATCCTGCCGAATCTTTCCAGCTGCAGTTCCGTGGTCTTCTCTTTGATCTGTTTGGCCATGATGTTGAACGATTCGGTGAGATCCCCGATTTCATCCTGGGTTTCAACAGGCAGCACGATGTCATACTGGCCTTTGCCGAGGTTGATCGTGGCATCCCTAAGCCTGATCAGCGGTTTGGAAATGCGCCTGGAGATGATAAGGACAAACCCGAAAAAGACGACGATGATGATGACGCTCAGCAGCAGGATATGGGTGCGGGTTTCATAAACCGGAACCATGGCTTCCTGTTCGTCGATCTCGGCCAGGATTGCCCAGCTCAGGCCGGGGATACGGATCATGCTGTAGGAGGAAAGCACCGGGATGTTCCGGTAATCCAACGTTGTGACGACCCCGGTTTTGCCGTCCAGGGCTTCCGTAACAGCTTTCGTCCTGACCCTTGTTTCAAGGATCGAATTCGGCTGAAACCGGGAAGTTGAACGCATCAGGAAATCCTGACCGACCAGGTAGGTCTCGCCGCTGAGTCCGAGTCCGCTCAGGGGGTCCTTGTTCAGCATGATCGCTTTGATCGCGTCAACGGAGATAGCCAGAAGGAGGATGTCGTAAACAGGCTGTTTTCCGCTTGCACCGCCGGTGAGCCGGGTTGCAAGCAGCTGATATGGCTCCTGCGTTTGTTTGTCCAGGGACAGATCACACAAAACCACTTTCCTGGTTTTCAAGCGATCCCGCAGTTCCGCAATTGCCTTTTCGGGAATGGCAGGCAGACATGCCATGCTTGTGTCAATGCAGCCGCTGGCAGCAACTCCGCTTCCTCCCACGATGTAATACGCTGTG
Source organism: bacterium (assembly GCA_037141055.1). Lineage (GTDB taxonomy): Bacteria > Bacteroidota > Bacteroidia > Bacteroidales > FEN-979 > CAIVAT01. Next base: position 28,241 of record JBAXDH010000033.1, read on the forward strand.
AAATATTGGCCGAAAAGATGAAACCCCACCGCAGGCCCCTCTCCAGACAGGGAGGAAGGGAGCGCTTTTGCCATTAAGGTGATATCCCGCATCCGGTCGGCGTAGAACTGTTCAACCTGGTTTGTTTTCACGATCCGCAGAGAGGTAAGCTGATCAAACGTGCGGGCCATCAGGGCTTTCCTGGTGCTGTAGAAGGCTACGGAACTCACGATCGTGATGGCGCCGATTCCAAGTAAAACGAAGTAGAGGATGAGTTTTTCGCTGATCGTGCCGTTCTTCATGGTTTTTTACTACTTTTGAATCATCACGGTCCATGCAGGAATTTGATGCGCGGGCAAACATACTAAAAAATAACATTTATGAGGTCATTATTTGTAAGAGAAACACGTAATTTGTTTGTCATTGCCATCCCGCTGTTTTTCACCTGCCTTGTGGTTCAAACGAACCCGGCACTGGCCCAGGATAAAACAGTCACCTTCTATAATGATCAGGCTGGTGTGCCTCCCGATCTGTCCGTTTCAATCAAACACCTCACTGCCCGCATCCGTTTTCAGCCGGAGAAAAACCTTGTCATCGGAACCGCTGAATTCACCTTCACCCCCAACAGGGATCAAATCGATTCGATCATTTTCAGCACCCCGGATTTCACGATTTCCGGCGTAAGGATCGATGGGAGGGAAGTGAAGTTTCACCAGGCGGGAAGCAGCCTGATAATTGATACGAGATACGGGATACGTGATACAGCCTCCCGCATCCCTCATCCCTCATCCCGCATCCTCATAACCTACACTGCCACCCCGCTCGCCGGCCCCATCTATTTCATCGGCTGGCAGCCGGAGGAGGAGGGCAAGCGCAAACAAATCTGGGCCCACCGACCCAACGGGTGGATCCCCTTCATGGATGGCCGCATCACGGTCGACATGTTTATCACCTTCGACGGGAAGTATAAAGTGTTTTCAAACGGCGAGCGGCTGGGTGTTGCTGGAAATTCCGACGGCACCAAAACCTGGCATTATGCCATGAAAAAAGACCACCCGTTTTTCTCCACATCATTGGTTATAGGTGATTATGATTATCAGAGTTCGAAAACATCCCGCGGGGTGCCGCTGGAATTCTGGTACTATGCCGGGATGCAAAACCGCGTTGCCACGACATATAAATATACCGAGCGGATGTTTTCGTTCCTGGAGAAGGAGCTGCAGTTCGATTATCCCTATCCGCTGTACCGTGAAGCACCTGTAATCGACTACATGTACGGGGCGATGGAGACCACAACCGCCACTGTATTCGGCGACTACATGCAGATCGATCCCCGTGCTTGGTGGCAGCGGAACTATGTGAATGTGAATGCCCATGAACTTGCCCATCAGTGGTTCGGGAATTGCGTTGCTCATTTCGTGAACCGGGATGTATGGCTCACCGAAAGTTTTGCGACCTATTATGCCAAGATTTTCGAAAGGAGTATTTATGGAGAGGACTATTACCAGAATATCCGGAATGACGAGATGCGGCTCACCTTCGATGCTGCAAAAAAGAATGATTACCCGGTTGGCGGAAGCCAGGGCGGTGTTCAGCGAATCTATCAGAAAGGATCGCTGGTGCTTGAGATGCTCAGAAATGTAATGGGTGACCGCGGGTTCCGGGATGCCATTCACCTGTACCTGGAAAAATATTCCTTCGGATATGCTGAGACCGGGGATTTTGTAAGGTGCGTGTACGAGGCAACCGGGAAACCCTATAACTGGTTTTTTGATGAGTGGATTTTGCGTGGAAGCGAACCGGAATATCTTGTCAGGGATGTTGTTTCAGATGATTCGCTCGGGAACAGGTCTACGGTGTTCAGGATATGGCAGGTTCAGAAAGTCAGCGAACTGAACGGACTGTTTAAAATGCCGGTCGAATTTGAAGTTCATTATACGGATGGCAATACGACCCGGAAAACAGTATGGATTGAAAAGCAGTTTACCGAAGTTGCACTGGAGAATCCCGGGAAAAAGCAAATTGCCTTTCTTTTGTTTGATCCTGACAGGAAAATCCTGAAAAAGGTCTCATTCGTCCAGCCGGCTGAACGGTTGCTGGCGCAGGCACAGAATGCAGCGAACATGATTGACCGTTACGATGCCTGGGTGGCACTGCGACCTGAACCGCTGTTGAATAAATCGGGGATTCTAAAGTCATCCTTTCAGAAAGAGACGTTCTGGCTGATCCGGTCGGAAATATTGCAGCAACTTGCAGCCGATCATTCGCCCGAAGGGATAGAGGTCTTCCGACAGGCATTAACAGACAAAGATGCCGGCGTCCGCAAAGCGGCGCTTCAGGTGCTGAACCCGGTTCCCGGCCAGCTTCAGAGCACGGTTGAAGGCATGTTGTACGATTCCAGCTACCTGAATGTCGAATACGCGCTCCAGGCGCTCTGTGTCTCTTTCCCGAAGAATGTCGAACGCTACCTGTCCCTCACAAAGGAAATGGATGGTTGGCGTGGTAAGAATATCCGGATGATGTGGCTTTCCGTTGCACTGACCAGCGGTAAAAAGGAATTTATGCCTGAATTAATCAGCTATTGCAGCCCAAAATATGAATTTGAAACCAGGATGAATGCCTTTAACCTGCTGAGAAAACTAAAATACGCCGATCCTGAAACACTCAGGTATGCAGAGATGGCAAGCAAACACTGGAATAACAAGCTGAGTGGAGTGGCGAAGGAATATTTAAAAAATAGCGAAATAGCGAAATAGCGAAATTGTCCGCCAGTCCGCTTGTCCGCTAATTATCACAGGCATTCAAACTTGTAATATGTCAAAAAATCACAAGATCCTCACCCGCACCGTCCTGGTTGTCTCCTTTGTGAGCCTGTTCACCGATGTAGCAAGCGAGATGTTGTATCCCATCATGCCGGTGTACCTCAAATCCATCGGGTTTTCCATCCTGCTTATCGGGATTCTCGAAGGAGTGGCGGAAGCTACTGCCGGGCTGAGTAAGGGCTATTTCGGGCATTTGTCAGATGCCAGGGGGAAACGTGTTCCTTTTGTGAGGGCAGGGTACATGCTGAGCGCCATTTCCAAGCCCATGATGGCAGTGTTGACATTCCCCGTCTGGATTTTCTTTGCCCGCACCCTCGACCGCTTTGGCAAAGGCATCAGGACAAGTGCACGCGATGCCATGCTGAGCGACGAAACCACGCCTGAGCACAAGGGGAAAGTTTTCGGATTTCACCGCTCCATGGATACCATCGGGGCGGCCATAGGTCCCGTTCTTGCGCTGATATTCCTCTGGATATTTCCCGGACAATACAAATGGATGTTCATCATCGCCTTTTTTCCCGGTTTAGTCGCAGTCGCCCTTACCTTCCTGCTTAAAGATAAAGTGTCCGCCCGTCCGCTTGTCCGCT
>JBAXDH010000034.1:0-31179 GCA_037141055.1 bacterium
TTATACTGAGCGTTTGAGTTTGCTTTTCTTTGCAAACTCAAGTAGCCGAAGTATAGCGAAATAGCGAAACCACCTGTCCGCTTAATTCGAAACATACAGCATCGCCCCATCATACACTGTGGAGTATTGTTTCAATGGAAAATGCGAAGGACCTTCGTATGGAGTCCCGTCAACCATGATAAATTTTGAGCCGCAAACCGGGCAATAACAGGTTATCCCCGACAGGTCGACTCTCACCTGGGCACCTTGCTTGAGCGGATCGTTAGGGCAGGCACGTTCAAAGGCGGAAAATTCGTTCACGGATTTACGAAAAATCAGGATGCCGTTGTAGCCCCCGGTTACCGTTTCCCAGCCATTTACCACATTGAGATTGATGTATTGGGTGCCGTTGGGATTCAGGTTGAAGTTTACATAAACATAAGGGATCTCTGTGGCCTGCTGTTCCTTGCTGCATGAGAACGTGACCATGAGCATTGCTGCCATTAACGCGAATGCCCTAACTTTTATTTGCCGGTTATGCTTTTCCATCATACAAAATTCGTAATTTTAACGTTCGTTTTAATGGAATAGTATAAAATTTAAGGAATGGATGATAATGGGTTTTTTAAAATCCATCGTTGATTAATGCCTGAACAGGATTTTTTATGGTAACAGCCGGAAGATTAGCTTTTATTTTATTGTTTTTTGCCTTATTGCCCGCTATTGTTGCATCTTCTCCCCAGGAAGCAAAGGTCAACCAGAAGAAAATTGAAAGGGACAGGGAGAATAAACACAAGCGGGACCTGAAAGAATATGATCAGGCAGTCAGGCGACATAACAAGATGCAGTCTAAATCGACCAAAGCAAGCATGAAAAAAACAAAAAAAGAATCAAAAAGGGTTACCCCTTCCATGCATTGAAGTTCCGGTTTCAGCCACCCTTATTTACAGCTTGCCGATCGTTTGAAAGTGTTTGTATAATAGACTTCAGACTAATTTAGAATGGTTATATATTTGAATGAAGATTTAAATATATTTCTGTTTGATTTTAAATAATTATTACATTTACCGCCTTTAAAAGCGCAATTATAATCTAACATAAAATTTTAGGTATGTTAAGAAATTTACTGTTTACTATTGGTTTTGTACTGGCAACAAGCGTGTTGGTATTTTCGCAAACCGGGTCGGGAACACTCAAGGGGAAGATTATTGACAAGGCCACCAAAGAACCGATTTCCTTCGCAAATGTTGTGGTGGAAGTCGGAGGAGTTCAGGTTGGCGGATCAACTTCCGATTTTGACGGAAACTTCACCATCAAGCCGATCCCCCCGGGAAAAGTTGACCTCAAAGCCAGTTTTGTTGGATATAAGCCCTTTATGTACAGGGGTATTTATATCTCGCCTGATAAAATCACTTTCCAGAACCTCGAACTGGAAGCTTCCACAACCACCCTCAATGAAATTGAAGTTGTGGATTACAAGGTTCCGCTGATCTCCAAGGACCAGACTACCTCCGGAGGTACGGTTACTTCCGAGGAAATCTCGAAAATGGCCAACAAATCGGCAGCAGCTGTTGCAACCACGGTCGGAGGTGTCTCCACCGATGCCAATGGAAATATCACCAGTATGCGTGGTCAGCGTTCTTCGGGCAGTGTATACTTTATTGACGGGATGCGTGTGCAAGGCAGCACTGCGCTGCCACAGAGCGCCATTGAACAAGTCGAAGTTATTCTCGGCGGAACGCCTGCTGCTTACGGTGATGTAACGGGCGGTATCATCAATGTAACCACGAAAGGGCCGTCGAAAGATTTTTCAGGAGGCATTGACCTTCAGACATCGCAATATCTTGATGCGTTCGGCTATAACCGTCTCGGACTGAATTTTACGGGTCCGCTGGTCTCCAGAAGAGATACCGTCCGCGGCACCAAAACGCCCATCATGGGGTTCTTTATTGCCGGTGACCTTATTTATCAAAAGGACGGAGCACCCGCCGCTTTTCCGCTCTACCGGGTTACCGATGAGGTCAGGAGTAGTCTGAATACATCCCCGCTGCGCCTTTACGGACAGAACAACGCCGTTTTTTATAATTCAGAGTTCCTGACATTCAACCAGATGCAAACCACAAAGAGCACCCTGAATTCGGCAGGTACGAACATTAACATTTCCGGAAAACTTGATTTCAGGGTTGCCCCAACAATCAATCTTTCCTTTGGAGGTACCTTTACCTGGTACGACAGCAGGAATTTCAGTTTTGCCAACTCCATGATGAACTGGCAGAACAACTCACACTCCAACGGGTATACCTGGCGTGTGAACGGTCGTTTTACCCAGCGTTTTCCGACTGGTTCCGACAGCAAGAGCTTTGTGAAAAATATTTATTATTCCATCGGTGCCGACTTTACCCGGAATTTTGCCAAGGTGGAAGATGCAGAACACAAGGACAACTTTTTCGAATATGGTTATGTTGGCAGTTTTGCAACGCATACCATTCGCGCTTACACCCCGACCATGGCCTATGATTCCGTATTGCGTCAATGGGCGCACCTTCAAAACGGAACCCGCGACACCATTGTAGTATTTAAAGGTTCAGATTTAAATCCTGAATCATCCAACTGGACCCAGCAGTATTTCGGATTGTTTGACAATTCGGTCGGTCATTATCAGAATATCGACGAAATAATCTCCGGAAAAGGTTTGGTGAACGGAATGGAACCGGTCGGTCCCTATAATATTTTTGCCGGTGTCGGTAACAGGCCGAACGGTTATAATGAAAGCACGAGCGACCAGATCGCCGTAAACGCTTCGTTTGCCGCCGACTTCGGCAACCATGAAATCCAGGTCGGATTGCAGTACCAGCAGCGCAAAAGTGCCGGATACGGCAATACCGGGTCCCTGCTGTGGGAAACCATGCGCGGATTAACCAATGCCCAGTTACGCGACCTTGATCTTTCAAACCCGCAGCCGATTTACCGCAACGGGGTCTTTATGGATACCATCAATTACTTCCGCAATTATGTTCCGACCCTGCAACGCAATTTCGATATAAACCTGCGTAAAAAACTTGGCCTGCCTGTTGATGGCAGCGACTGGATCGACATGTACTCCTATGATTTTTCGAAGAACACCATCAACTATTATGACAAGTACATGCAAATGCATACCGTGTCGACCGCCGACCAGATGCTTACGATGGATATGTTCAGCGCTGAAGAGGTCCTGAATAACGGTGCTCCGATTGTCGGATACTACGGGTATGATTATACCGGGAAAAAATTATCAGGCAATGTCAGCTTCGATGATTTCTTCACCCAGCAGGATGCCAACGGGAATTATACACGCGCAATCGGGCCTTATCAGCCTATATATATTGCCGGCTACATCCAGGATAAATTTGCCTTTAAAGACCTTATTTTCAACATCGGGGTACGTGTTGACCGTTTCGATGCCAACCAGCCTGTGCTGAAGGATCCTTACCTTTTCTATCCTGCTAAAACAGTCGCGGAAGTCACCCAGCTCAACGGCACCAACATCAATCACCCGGCAGGCATAGGCAGCGATTATGTGGTATATGTCGACGATGCAAATAACCCGACATCCATCACAGGATACCGCACCAACAATTCCTGGTATAATGCAGAAGGCAGCCCGATCACCGACCCTGTACGTGTACTTGACCGTGGTAACGGGGTTCAGCCATACCTGGTTGATCCTTCGAATAAAACGCTGAGTGCAGGTGTTTTCAAGGATTATGATCCCCAGACAAACTGGATGCCCCGTATTTCCTTCTCTTTCCCCATTTCAGATGATGCGTTGTTTTATGCCCATTATGATATTTTAACCCAGCGTCCTTCTTCAGCGGAGGTTCAGATTCAACCGGTCAGCTATTATTATATTGGTGTAACCGGTTCGTCGGGTCAGATCAACAACCCGGCCCTGAAACCTGAAAAGACGATTGACTATGAATTGGGATTCCAGCAGAAGATCAACAATTCGTCTTCACTCAAACTGGCCGTGTTTTATCGTGAAATGCGCGATCAGATCCAGCAGTACCGTTTGAGCGGCGCGTATCCGAAAACATATTATTCGTATACCAACATTGACTTCGGAACCGTTAAAGGACTTACGGTCACTTATGATCTTCGCCGTTCTGGCAATGCTCGTCTCCGCTTTAACTACACGCTGCAGTTTGCCGATGGAACAGGTTCTGATCCCGATGCAGCTTCAACAATCATCCGTTCCGATCAGCCAAACCTTCGTACGCTGAACCCGCTGAATTTTGACCGCCGTCACCAGTTCAACATCAGTTTCGACTATCGTTGGGGAGGTGGCAAGGACTATAACGGCCCGGTGATAAACCGTAAAAAGAGCGGCAAGGCTCCGGTTCAGATATTGTCAAATCTCGGTGCAAACCTTACACTCACAGGAGGATCCGGAACCCCTTATACCCAGACAAGTAAAATTCTTCCTTACGGAGCCATGGGCCCCATCAAGGGAAGCATCAACGGGGCGAGACTGCCATGGCAGTTCCTCATCAGTGCCCGGTTTGACAAAGACTTCAACTTTGCGCTGAACAAGAAAAAGGACGGAACAATAAATGTGTACATCGAATTTTCAAATTTGTTGAATACCCAGAATGTTACCGCTGTTTATCCGGGAACGGGAAGTGCGAGCGACGACGGTTTCCTCAGTGCTCCTGAATGGCAGAATGCCATCAGCCAGCAGGTTGATTCACAATCATTCCGCGATCTTTATTCTGTAAATATGAATAACCCGTATCGCTACAGCTCTCCACGGACCATCAGGCTGGGTCTAATGTTCAATTTCTAATGAGTTTGACAATGTTAATGAGAAGAAATTCCGATAAGTATATAAATAATGCAGCTATGAAAAATATCCTACGCTTTTTAGTGATTGCACTCTGTTGTGTGGTTGTTTCAAATGTGCTTCGTGCAGAGGAAGTTCATAAGGTGGGTGGCACAAAGAGTACCAACACGTTAAAAGAAACAGCCGCCGGATGTGCATCGGGTTCGACCTATAAGTACCTTGATATCAACAACGTCAGGACGCTTTGCTTTTCCTACGGGAATGGCTGGTTCCTGGAAAATGCCGAATACGAGATCCCAAAAGGTTCCAAAAAGACCTCCATGTTCTCCTTTTCCCTCTGGATCGGTGGAATTGATATCAATAACAACCTGAAACTTGCAGCTTATCGATATGGACAAGGTACCAGCAGTGCCTCGCATGTTAAAAACGATTATTGGCCCGGGCCTTTAACTGTTGATGGAACGGCTGCTGTTGACGCAGAAACCTGTGCTCAGTATGATAAACTTTTTCCGATAACACGGATGGAAGTGCAGGAATTCCTGGCCTGGTGGGACAGCAAGTCGGAATTTCCGAATTATACCATCCCGAAGTCAATTATTGACTGGCCGGCACATGGTAACAAATCCAAAGGACAGGCTTATTACCTCGCTCCGTTTATGGATGTGAACGGGGATGGCAATTATGATCCTACCCAGGGTGATTATCCGTATTATGACCTGTCGAACAGGCTGTGCCCCATTAACCTGAAACCCGGCGAAAGGCTTGTACGCGCAAAAATCAAGAATGGCGGCGATGCCGACACCATGGGGATCCAGGTCGACCAGGTTTTAAAGGGCGACCAGACACTGTGGAGTGTTTACAATGACAAAGGCAATTATCACTCTGAAACCACAGGAGAGCCTATCGGGATGGAAATCAGGGCGCAGTATTTTGCGTTTGCGACCAATGATGAAATCAACAACATGACCTTTTATTCCTACGAGCTGATCAACAGGTCGACCTACACCCTGACCGGAACATATTTCAGCCAGTGGGTTGACCCCGACCTGGGTTATTCACTTGACGATTATGTTGGTTGCGATGTTGGCCGCGGACTTGGGTATTGTTACAACGGTACACCCATCGATGGAACCGGTCAGAGTTTTGCTTACGGGGCGCATCCTCCTGCAGTAGGTGTTGACTTTTTCCAGGGACCGTATATGGATCCGGATGGTTATGACAACCCTTCGTACAAGGGAAGTACCCTGAGGGGACCTTCGTTTAAAGGAAGCTGCGATATTGTCGGATTAAACGGTACGAAAATACAAATGAAATACGGGCCCGGTGGTACCGATTCGGCCATGTTTATCGTAAGGTCGGAAGCGATCAACGGTGTTAATTTCGGTGATGGGATCGTTGATAATGAACGCTTTGGTATGCGCAGGTTTGTTTATCATAACAATAGTACTTCCGGAGTGCCGAATTACATGACAGACCCGCAGTATGCTCCTGAATATTACCTGTTTCTCCGGGGTATCTGGAAAGATAACTCTAAAATGATTTATGGTGGTAATGCACATTTTTCTGCTGGTGGCGTGGGACCGGAGTGCGATTTTATGTTCCCCAATCTTACCGATATTTGCGACTGGGGAACCAAAGGGCAACCGCCCAACGGTCCGAAAGAGTGGACTGAAGTAACGGCAAAAAACAACCCGAATGACCGTCGTTTCATGCAATCCGCAGGACCGTTTAAGCTGGAGCCGGGTGCATGTAACTATATTACCGTAGGGATTCCATGGGCACGTTCCATTACCGGTACCCCTGAAGAGTCAGTGAAATTGTTGCAACAGGTGGATGACAAAGCTCAGAGCCTCTTTGACAACTGTTTTGCAGTTTTAAGCGGACCTAATGCACCGGATTTAACCCTCGAAGAGATGCCGAACACTTTGATTGTTTACATTTCAAACAGGAAATCCAATGATGCCGGCAACAATTATGGTGAAAAGTACCAGGAATACGATCCGAACATACCGAATCCCGATATCCTTCCCCATAACCTGAGGAATGACTCCCTGTATCATTTTGAAGGGTACCAGATATACCAGTTAAAAGATGCCACCGTTTCCTCCGCTGATCTGGAAGATGCCAGCAAAGCGCGAATTGTTGCGCAGTGTGATGTCGAAAACGGGATTGGCAAACTTGTCAACTGGACTTACGACCAGAATCTTGGAGGCAACACCGGACAGGTCATGACTGCCGGTGAAGACAAAGGGATCAGGCACTCGTTTGTTTTCAAAACCGATATGTTTGCCACCGGCGACGATCGTCTGATCAATCATAAGCAATATTATTACATGGCTGTATCCTACGCTTACAACCAGTATAAAAAATACAATCAAACGGACCCGCTGGCATTGGACGGTCAGAAGAAACCATACCTGAGAGGCCGCAGTAACATCAAGGTTTATACGGCGATTCCGCATATTCCCCTTGCTGTAATTACAAATTCAAGCTACGGCGAAGGCCCGGTGATCACACGTATCCAGGGACAGGGAAACGGCGGCATGGCGCTTGAAATGTCGGAAGCTTCAATAAACGAAGTCTTGTCGAAACCGGCCATCGATTCGACGAAAACAAGAATGGGAGATCCCGATTATCCGATCGTTTACAATCCAACTTACCTGGTTTCCAAAGGACCTTTGCAGGTCAAAGTGATCGATCCGCTGAATGTTGTTAATGGAGAATATACGATTCGATTCGACTCAATGGTGAATGTAAACGTCAAAAATCCGTTTACAAATACAAAGAAGATCCAGTTCGGTAAATGGACGCTCACAAACAATGCAACCGGGATATCTTACCGGTCAGATACCACGACCATTTATCAGTATGAACAGTGTTTCCTTGATCTTGGAATAGCATTGACAATCACACAGGTGCCGAATCCAGGAGATTCAATTCGCGGAACCGTTACTCCCAGCAATGGCCTGTTATATGCACCGCCTGCCATATATGCCGATAGTACAAAACGTTGGTTGACCGGAGTTGAGGACAATGATGTTCCTGAATCACCGCTGAACTGGATTCGTTCGGGGACCTATAAAGGATCAGACGAACATTTTTATGATTGGGATATGTCGAACGGTGCAACCGGAAAACCATTTGATCCGAACAAAAACTTCCAGAAGATCCAGACTGGAATCTGGGCACCATATTGTCTTGCCGCAAATCGGTTATTTGTTGACCAGCCTGCACCAGTTGGGGGCCAGATTTCTGTTGGTCCTGCATTCTCGAAAATTTCAAGGACTTATTCAGATCTTTCCAATATAGCAAGTGTTGACATTGTTATCACTCCTGATAAAAAACTGTGGACAAGGTCACCTGTTATTGAAATGTGCACCGACTCGAAACTATCTCAGGGAGGGGCGAAATGGTACAGTACACGTGTTGCCCCGTCTGTCAATGTTGACGGCGATACAGGCGTGGTGAGTTCTGATCCGATGTATAATTCCGCTTTCATCAGGGCCACCGGAATGGGCTGGTTCCCGGGTTATGCGATCAACCTCGAAACCGGGGAGCGTTTAAATATCATGTTCGGAGAAAATTCATGGATGGTTGCTGACAATGGCCGCGACATGTTGTGGAATCCGTCGAGCAGGACATTTGATGTGTCCGGTGTACCGGTTTTTGGAGGACAACACTACGTCTACATCATGAATCACGCCTCATATTCATCTCCGGTTCTGAATTTTCCGGCTTATGATGGAGGTGCTTTTATCCTGACGCAGCTCGTAAAGAACAATGCATGGAAATCGTATGCATTCGGTACAGCTATGTATGTAAATGTACCATTGGCCGTTGAAGGACAGGAATGGCTGAGCAATCCTGTTACAACGAAGATACGGGTTTCCAAACCCTACAAACGGTATTATGCTACAGCGTTGCCGGACGGTTCAACCGACACCATAAACCGGAACTATCCGATGTATGTCTTCAATACCAATTCCATCTCGACGTCAAAGAATAACCAGGAAAAAGCCACCTCGGATCTTGACAAGATCAATGTGGTTCCCAATCCTTATTACGCCTATGACGATTACGAGCGGAACCAGCTGGATAACCGCATAAAGGTCGTAAATCTGCCGAATAAATGCGTGGTCACCATTTTTGACATGAGCGGAACCATGATCCGCCAGTTCAATGTTGATAAATCGGGAATCACACTGCCAAGGGGGTCTACAGCAGGTCTGAATACTGATTCAAAGACATCTTTGGATTGGGATCTTAAAAATTTCGCCGGAATCCCTATTGCAGGAGGTGTTTACCTGATACATGTGAAGGCTGACGGCCTGGGCGAACGTACGATCAAATGGTTTGGAATCTTGCGCCCCGTCGACTTGAACTCACTGTAATGGTATTTACGACTAATAACATGATAACAAAAATAAATTCCAGGATTATGAAAAATATATATAGCTGCTTAGTTGCAATATTCCTGACGGGGATGCTTCTTTTACCCTTGGATAGAGTAACAGCCGGGAATAAGGATCGTTCTGGTCAGGCAGGCGCTTCGGAATTGCTGATCAACCCCTGGGCGAGGAGTTCAGGGTGGGGATCGGTAGGTACATCATGCCAGCATGGCCTGGAAGCCTTGTTTACCAATGTTGCCGGAACGGGCTTTACGAAGGGCACAGACATCATCTTTTCATATACCAACTGGCTCAAAGGATCTGGCATCAATGTCATGTCCTTCGGCATCAGCCAGAAACTTGGCCAAAACGGGGGTGTTCTGACGGCAGCAGTGATGTCGATGACTTTCGGAGAAATTCAGGTTACTACAACCGCCCTGCCGGAGGGTGCGGGTACGTTCAAGCCGAATTATATGAATATCAACCTGGCATATGCAAAGGCATTCTCAAACAGCATTTATGGAGGATTGGCAGTGAAATTGATTACCGAGTCGATTTCCGATGCGAGCGCAACGGCACTTGCAATTGATGCAGGTATTCAGTATGTAACCGGGGAAAAGGAGCAGATAAAATTCGGAATTGCCTTGAAAAATGTTGGTGCCCCGATGCATTTCAGCGGAGACGGCCTGTCGTTCCGCGGCGTTATTCCTACTCATGGAAACGATAACGACCAGTTCACCGTCGAACAGCGTTCAGCAACGTATGAACTTCCGGCGACGCTTCGGATCGGTGCCTCTTATGATTTTTACATCGGTGAGATGCACCGGATCACTGTTGCCGGAAACTTTAATTCAAACTCATTTACCAAGGACCAGTTTATTCTCGGACTCGAGTATTCGCTAAAATATTATCTGCAGCTGAGAGCAGGTTATACTTACCAGAGTGGCATGTTTAATGCCGACCTCGCCGAACGTGGTACCGTTTTCACGGGACCCAGTGCCGGGTTCACAGTATCGGTTCCGTTCAACAAGGAGAAAGAGTCAGGGCTGGCAATTGACTATTCGTACAGGGCAACGAATCCCTTCCAGGGGACTCACAGTGTTGGCATTAAACTAAACTTTTAACAGTTCGGTACAATCTTTAACTTCGTTTCTTTAAGCATAAGGACCCTTCCAAAGGGTCTTTTGCCTTATTATAATCTAATATACTTGTTGAAATGTCTGATCTTAAATATTACACGCCGGAAGGTCTGGAGAAACTCCGGGAGGATTTGCATCATTTAACCACGGTGGAACGGCCTTCGATTTCCCGGCAAATTGCTGAGGCAAGGGACAAAGGGGATTTATCGGAAAATGCAGAATATGCAGCAGCGAAGGAGGCCCAGTCGATGCTTGAATTGAAGATCTCCAAAATGCAGGAGGTATTGGGAAATGCCAGGCTTATCGATGAAAGGAAGCTTGACTTCACTAAAGTACTTATATTTTCGACGGTAAAACTCAGGAATTCAGAAAATGGTGCGAGTGTGGTTTATACACTTGTTCCTGAAAATGAGGCCAACATTAAAATCGGAAAACTCTCCGTAAGTTCACCGATTGCCAAAGGTTTATTGGGAAAAAGCATCGGTGAAACGGTGGAAATCACGGTCCCTGCCGGAAAAATCACCTTTGAAATTGTCGAGATAACACGGCTGAACACCTAAGTATGGCAACCATATTCACAAGGATCGTTAACGGCGAAATTCCCTGCTATAAAGTATGGGAGGATGAGAATTTCCTCGCATTTCTTGATATCAACCCTCTGCAGGAAGGTCATACGCTTGTCATTCCAAAGACGGAAATCAATTATATTTTAGATGTTGACGATGACCTGCATGCCGGGCTGTGGAATTTTGCGAAGAAAATTGGGAAGGCAATTGAAAAGGTTGTTCCCTGCAAAAGGATCGGCATCACGGTAATCGGGCTTGAAGTGCCGCATGCGCATATTCACCTCATTCCCCTGAAAACCTTGTATGACATGGATTTCAGGAAACCCAAACTTACCTTTACTCCGGAAGAGTTTGGTCAGCTGGCAGCGAGGATATCTGCGGAGTTAAAAAATAGCGAAATAGCGAAATAGCGAAAAGGCCAAAAGGATAGTAATCGTTACTTGTCACTCGCCACTTATTGCGATTTTCAATAAGCTCTTACATTTCTCCCCTCAATGTAGTTGATAAAGGCCTTGTTCACGACCTTATTCCCTCCCGGTGTAGGGTAATTCCCGGTAAAGTACCAGTCGCCCTGGTGAAGCGGGATGGCTTCATGCAGGGAATCGATTGTCTGGTATACGATCTGAACACTTGCACTGCAGCTGGGAGGAGTCAGCAACTCTGAAATTTTATCTGAAATGCGTTCGGGGCTGAAAGGTTTATAAATTTCAGTTACGTAGTTGATGATTTTTTCCTTCGGAAGTTTTTCCTGTGCCTTGGATTTGATATACACCTCGTTGATGATGTTTTCCTGGTGTGTTTCCTTCAGTAATTCAATGGCAGCTTTAAAGGCAATGAAGTCGGTTATTTTAGCCATGTCGATGCCGTAGCAGTCGGGATAGCGGATTTGAGGGGCAGAGGAGGCGATGACGATCTTGCGCGGCCCCAGCCTGTCGAGAATGCGCAGGATGCTTTGTTTCAGAGTGGTTCCTCTTACAATGGAATCATCGAGCACAACCAGGTTGTCGATCCCTCGGCGGATGCTGCCATACGTTATGTCGTAAACGTGGGCGGCAAGATCGTCCCGCTGCGAATCCCGGGTGATAAATGTGCGGAGTTTGACATCTTTCACGGCGACCTTTTCAGCCCTTGGCTTCAGTTGAAAGATGGTTTTGAGCATTTCCGGTGTAAGAGACTTGCCTTCATTGAGAATCCGGTCGATCTTGATTTTATCGCAAAACACCTCCATCTCTTCTATCAATCCGTAATAGGCGTCAATTGCCGTATTCGGAATATATGAGAAGACGGTGTTTTCCACATCATGGTCGATTGCGTTGAGAATTGCGGGAGTCAGCAGTTTTCCCAGGTTTTTACGCTCCCGGTAGATCATTTTGTCCGTTCCCCTCGAAAAATAGATGCGTTCAAATGAACAAGGTCTCTTTTCCAAAGGTTTACTGAATTCTTTCTCGGCAACTTTACCGTCTTTTTTTATAATGAGGGCATGGCCCGGAGTAAGTTCCTGCACCGAATCGAAGGAAACGTTCAAGGCTGTTTGAATCACCGGCCGTTCGGAGGTGACAACCACAATTTCATCATCATGATAATAATAGGCAGGCCGGATGCCGGAAGGATCACGCATTACAAAAGCGTCGCCATGTCCGAACATGCCTGCAATCACATAGCCGCCGTCCCAGGTTTTTGCGGCCCGGCGAAGAATTTTCTGAACATTCAGGTGTTTGGCGATCTGAAAAGTGACTTCCCGCTTCGGATAACCTTTCGATTTGAACTTCTGGTAAAGATCTTCATTTTCTTCATCGAGAAAATGGCCCATTTTCTCCAGGATGGTAACGGTATCGCTTGTTTCAACAGGGTACTGACCTAAGTCGATCAGTTTTTCAAACAGTTCGTCAACGTTCGTGAGGTTAAAGTTCCCTGCCAGCACCAGGTTTTTGGTCATCCAGTTATTTACCCTGACAAATGGGTGGATGTTGAGAATGCTGTTTTTCCCAAACGTGCCGTACCGCAGATGGCCGAGGTACAGCTCCCCAAGCATGTCTACCTTTTGTTTAAGCCATTGAATATCATTGAGTTTTTGAGGATGACGCTCGTCAATTTCCTTTAACGTGTGGCTCACCTGGTTGAAGATGTCCTGGATCGGGGCATTGGCGATTGACCGGATGCGGTTGATGAATTTGGTGCCGGGCTCCATGTCAAATTTGATGCTCGCAACGCCTGCGCCATCCTGGCCACGGTTGTGCTGTTTCTGCATCAGGAGATGCAGTTTGTTCAGGCCATAAAAGGCAGTACCGTATTTGGCCAGGTAAAATTCAAGCGGCTTTAGGAGCCGTACCATCGCTATGCCGCATTCATGATGGATGGAATCGCTCATATATCATTAATTAGGGTGCAAAGGTATAAATTATTACCGATCCTTGGTTAGGAGGGAAAACCGGCCTACTTTTGACAAATACTCTTTCCCGGATATGATCCGCCACATCGAACCGCATCAATTTCTGAAATTATCCTCCCGGGAGGTTGTCATTGACGTCAGATCGCCCGGAGAGTTTATGCAGGGGCATGTGCCCGGGGCAGTCAATATTCCGCTTTTCGACGATCAGGAACGTGCGGTGGTCGGAACGCTGTATGTGCAGTCGGGTAAAGATAATGCCATCCTGAAAGGGCTGGACATTGCATTGCCAAAAACGGATTTGTTTATCGAAGCCATACAAAAGACCGGGAGATCTCGGGCGGAAATCATGGTGCATTGCTGGCGTGGCGGGTTGCGCAGCACGTTAATGGCCGAAGTTTTCAGTAAAGCGGGGTACGATGTTTCGCTGGTTACCGGCGGTTACAAAGCTTTCCGCCATTGTGTGCGCGAGGGGCTCGCGTCGCCGGCCAGGATCATGGTCCTTGGAGGATTTACCGGTAGCGGGAAAACGGATCTGCTGAAAGTAATCGCTTCAAGGGGCGAACAGGTGCTGGACCTCGAAGAACTGGCCTCTCACAAGGGCTCGGTGTTTGGAGCGCTGGGCCAGCCTGCACAGCCGACAAACGAGCAATTCGAGAATAATCTGTATGCCCGGTGGGCGGAACTTGATCATTCGAGGGTGATATGGATGGAGGATGAAAGCCGGATGATCGGGCGGGTCACCCTGCCCGATCCGGTGGTCAGCCACCTCGCAAATGGCACGATGATCAGCGTTGACCTGAACCTTGACAGCCGCGTGAGCCGGCTGGTGAAGGAATATGCCGGGTTTGACAAACAACTGCTCAGGGACGCCGTTCTCAGAATTGGCGACAGGCTTGGAGGCGCCAGGGCGCAGGAAGCCATTGCATCCATTGACGGTGAAAGATTCGATGAAGTTGCTTTCATTACCCTCTCGTATTATGATAAAGCATACCTGTTTTCTGTCAACCGGAGAAAGAACCAGAATGTTCACCCTGTTACCATTTCCGGAGAAGATATAGAGGCAGATGCGTCAAAGATTATTTATTTTGCCTATAAATGCCTTTGAAATGAATCCTGTTTACCTTGATTATAATGCAACAACACCGGTTGATCCTTCGGTGATCAACGCCATACGGCCGTATCTTGAACTTCATTTCGGCAACCCGTCGAGCATTCATGACTATGGCGTCCACTCGAAAGATGCAGTGGAGACAGCGCGCAGGCAAGTTGCCTGGCTGCTGAATGCGCGTACCGACGAGATCGTTTTCACAAGCGGCGGCACGGAGTCCAACAATTTTGCCATCAAGGGCGTTGCATTGAGGAACAGGGGAAAAGGGAATCATATCATCACCACGGCCATCGAACATCCCGCTGTTACCGAAGTGTGCCGGTACCTGGGGGACAACGGGTTCCGGATAACCTGGCTGCCTGTCGACGAATATGGAATGGTTGAACCGGAGGATGTACTGCTGGCAATCACGCCCCAGACCATCCTGATCACCGTCATGCATGCCAACAATGAAACCGGGACAATCCAGCCTGTTGAAGCAATCGGAAGAATTGCCCGGGAACACGGAATCCTCTTCCATACCGATGCGGCTCAGTCGGTTGGAAAACTCGAGGTGGACGTGAAAAAAATGAATGCTGACCTGCTCTCGGTGGCGGGCCACAAGCTTTATGCACCGAAAGGAGTGGGTGCGCTCTATATCCGCCGGGGCGTTAAACTGGAAAAGCTCATCCATGGAGCCGATCACGAATCAAACCTGCGGGCCGGGACGGAGAATGTGATGGAGATCGTCGGGCTGGGAAAGGCGGCGGAGATTGCAAAGGAATTACTGATGCGGGATTCGGGATACGGGATACGGGATGCGGGATACGGGATTGTTGAACTTCGGAATCTGCTTCATGAGGGCATCCGATCGGCGATTCCAGAAGTTCGGCTTAACGGTCATCCGGAATGCAGGTTGCCCAATACATTAAGCCTCGGGTTTCCGGGTGTTGAAGCTGCATTGCTGCTGCACGAAATGAAGGGGATCGCGGCTTCTGCGGGTGCGGCATGCCACGCCGACCAGGCTGACATTTCCGGGGTGCTCTCGGCCATGCACGTACCCATGGAATTTGCCATCGGAACCATCCGGTTTTCGCTCGGGCGAATGACAACAAGGGGAGAGATTGACGCGGCAGTCCCGGTTATTGTCAATGCTTACCTTGGGTTACGGGGGGAGTATACAGATAGAGGATACGGGATACGGGATACGGGGAATGACAGCAGGTTTCATGAAAGCCATCCGGAAAATCAGCAATCGGAAATCCCGGATCTGCAATCCTCCGTCCGCCTTACGGAATACACGCACGCTCTAGGTTGTGCCTGCAAGATCAGGCCACAACTGCTCGAAAAGATTTTATTAGGGATACCGAAAAAAGATAATCCGGCTGTACTGGTTGGCCATGAAACCTCGGATGATGCGGCAGTCTACCGAATTGATTCGGAAAGGGCCATTGTTCAAACGGTTGATTTCATCCCGCCGGTTGTCGACGACCCCTACATGTACGGGGCCATTTCGGCGGCAAATGCCCTGAGCGATGTGTATGCGATGGGAGGGGAGCCCCTTTTTGCGCTTGGCATCGTCGGATTCCCCGATCGGAAACTTCCGATGGAGGTGCTTCAGCAAATATTGAAGGGCGCAAACGATAAAGTGGCAGAAGCCGGCATTCAAATCATCGGCGGACACAGCATCGAGGACAGCGAGCCCAAGTTCGGGCTGGTCGTGACCGGGATGGTTCACCCGGAAAAGATCATTCGGAATTCCACTGCCAAACCAGGCGATGTTCTGGTCCTTACCAAGCCCATCGGAACAGGGATCATTACGACGGCCATCAAACGCGGCATTGCCGGGAAGGAGGCCACGCACAGGGTGATGCAGGTCATGGCGGAACTTAACCGGGAATCAGCGGGCATTATGGCCGGTTTTTCAATCAGCGCCTGTACCGATATCACCGGGTTTGGGCTGCTGGGTCATCTGAAAGAGATGGTTTACGGTGCCGGAGTTGAGGCAGTGCTGGTGGCGGATAATATTCCCATCCTGGAGGCTGCGTGGGAGTATGCGGCCGCAGGAATCATTCCCGGAGGCACCAAAAACAACCTTGAGTATGTGAGTGAAGTTGTGCAGTGGAATGATGAGATACCGGAATTGATGAAATTCATCCTTGCTGATGCCCAGACCTCCGGAGGATTGCTGATCTCCCTGCCGGAAGAGGAAGGAGCCGCAATGTTAAAACGGTTTCGTGAAGCGGGAAACAACGATGCGGCAATCATCGGGAAGATTGTTCCCGGGGAACCACGGATCAGTTTTTAATCGATTCGAGAACCGCGCGGTCATAGATTTTTCCAACCGGATAAATTCCTTTGTGGTTGTCGGAATAGAGCGATTTATTGTAAAACCAGTTGAGAATCTGTTCAGGATTTTTCGCGAAGGAGGTATCGGCAAGTTTTTTCTGCTCAAATTCTTTTTTCAATGCAGGATCCTTTTCCAGCATTTCCCGGGCAATCTTTTCGATGACATACGATTCGCCGTATTCTTTCTGCTCGTAAACGGCGTCGAAGAACCCCCAGTAAAGATATGACCCGTTGCCTTTTGGTTCAAGGATGTGCGGGATGATCCTGCCGGCAGGCTGCATCGTTTCAATCACCAGCGATCCTGCAGGAAATGTACGAGTCTCTTCGATCTCGTCGTATTCAATGTTCGTCATGAGATGTCGTCCTTCATAGGGGTTTTGCTGCCATTTTGGATTTTTCAAACGGCAGGTCGTAACGTTGATGGTTGCATCGCGGGTTAACGTGGTGGTCCTGATTCCGTGAATTTTCAACCGGTCAATGACGGCAGCCCATTCAGCCGGGATAATGTATGCATAGGGCAACTTTACAGTGAGAACCGGCCGGGTGGAGGAAAAATAAGGGATGTTGAAGGTTTCCGGTTTTTTGCTGTAGATAAACCAGTCGCCCCCGCTGATGTCACTTTTCACATCCGTGTATTCCACTCCAAGGAATCCGACCATGGTGCTGTCGTCTTTCTTCGTTTCAAACCGAAGCGGGAAGGGAGTTTTCAGAAAGGACTCGCTGCATGCGTACATATCGGCTTTCTTAACGAGGGAATTAAATGTTTTTGACTCTTTGTTCAGAATTTCAAGTGTCGTCAGGATGCATTCATATGTTCCTTCCACCCGCTGCTGGTATGGCTTTAGCATGTGCGTTTCTATGAGCAGGCCCGGGCGGTTTCTCAGGGCGGTATATCCTTGCGAAAGCATCGGGGGCGCAACTTCGGTATAAAGTCCGCTCCTTGGATCATGCCAGTTGCGGAACTCGACATACGGAAAAACAGGATAACCGCTGCGCTTCATGTGCTGCTCCATCCGGCTGATGAAGGTTTTTTCACACCAGCCGGACAACCCTTCATCCATGTCCCCATAAATCTCCATCAGGTAGGTGAGCACATACTGGTAGTCGGCACCGTCGGTCGTATGGCAATCGATGAAAAAATCGGGCAGCCATTTGTTGAACATGGCAAGCCAGGCCTGCATTTCCGGCGTATCCGCCTTCAGGAAGTCACGGTTGAGGTTGAGGTTTGTTGCGGTTGTACGCCATCCCATTTCCTTTGGCCCGTTCTGGTTGATGCGGTTATAAGGGCCAAACCGTTCATGGCCGTCAACATTGAAGATGGGAATGAAGATGATGGAAACATTGTCGAGTAAACCGTATCCCGAATCTCCAGAGGCCAGATTGCGCATCAGCATGAGCCCTGCATCCTTCCCCTCGCATTCGCCGGCATGGATGCATGCCTGGATTAAAAGAATGGTGCGGCCTGCTGCATGGATCAACGCCGGATCAGAAAGGCCCTCCCGATCGAGGATGAGCAATGGCAGGTCAAGCCCCCGGGCACTTTTCCCAAAGCTGGTATAGGTGATCATTTCTGACGAGGCATCAAGCTGCCTGCAGTAATCGATGGTCGCCTGGTACCTTGGAGTTTCAAGTTTTCCGGAATTTTCATAAAAAGTGGATAAACCGGTGTTTTGCGCCACCAGGGAGTGACTCGACAGCAGAACTGAAAGAAGCAGGATCAAATGTTTCATAGAGGCAGGTAGTTGGGCCCCAAACATACGAAAAAAACGTTGTTTTGCGGTGTTCAAAGGACATTAAAGCATGGTTCCGTAAGAAACTTTTTACCCTTGTTTTGTTTCTGGTTTTCGAAATATTCCTACCTTTGTCACGCAAAAGGTGAAAAATCGAAGGATTGACTGGCATCATAAAGATCAGGTAAATTTTCCCCGCCCGACAAAATAATTTAACATAACTATTCCGGATGGATAAAGCACTGGTAGACATTCTTGAAAGAGTACGGGAACTTTTCTATAAGTACGGGGTGCGGAGCATTTCAGTAGATGACATTTGCCGCGACCTGGGAATGTCAAAGAAAAAACTCTACCAGTTCGTGTCCAGCAAAACAGAGTTGGTGTCGAAACTGCTTGAACTGGAGCGCCAGAATTTTGAAATTATTTTTGATAATCATAATTTCGAGGGTGTCAATGCCATCGATATCCTGCTCATCGTAAGCCGCGACCTTGGAGGCCGGTTTCGCGACATAAGTCCGTCGATGACATTTGACTTGAAAAAGTATTATCCGGAAATATACCACAAGCATGTTGATGAACGTATCGAATTTATATACAACAAGATACAGATAAATCTTCAGAAGGGTATCAGCCAGGGAATGTACCGTGATGATCTCAGTATCGAATTGGTTGCCCGGCTATATATCCGTCGACTGATCGATCTTCACAACCCGGAATTTTTCCCTGCCGATAAGTTTTCGTTTCAAACCCTGTTTGATGTGATGTTTGATAACTTCATCCGCGGAATTGCAAACGCAAACGGGATCGATTACTATGAAAAGCAAAAAAAGAAGGTGAACTTTAAAAAATTTAATTAACTCAAATGAACTACCGGTTATTCATCCTGCTAACGTTATTTTGCCTGTCTGGCAGTGCTGCATCCATGGCGCAAACTGCAGCCAGCGGCACCACCGCAGAGGTGCTGAAATTTTCGCTGGAGCAGGCACAGGCTTACGCCTACGAACATAATTACGATCTTACAAATTCCACAACCGATGTGGAAATTGCCCGGAGAATGGTAAAGCAAAACACCGCGATCGGATTGCCGCAGATCAATGCAGGCATCGATTATACGGATTATGTCATCCAGCCAACCACCATGCTGCCCGGCGAATTTTTCGGGAAACCCGGCACTTTTCAGCCTGTCACCTTTGGGACGACCTACAACGCAACCCTGAAAGGCAGCCTGACGCAGCTCATATACAGCGGTCAGTATCTTGTTGGTTTGCAAACAGCCAGGGCTTTCCTGGAAACTTCGAAGCAAAAAAACGTGCGTGACAAAGTCGACGTGCGTGACCAGGTTGCCGATTTGTATGTCAGGTTGCTGGTGAACGACGAGGCCATCAAAATCCTTGATTCAACGTATGTTGTGGTAAGCAAGCTCGTCGAGGAAGCCAGGAAGAGTTACCA
The DNA here is from genome assembly GCA_037141055.1 of bacterium. Lineage (GTDB taxonomy): Bacteria > Bacteroidota > Bacteroidia > Bacteroidales > FEN-979 > CAIVAT01. Next base: position 19,899 of record JBAXDH010000034.1, read on the forward strand.
GGCAGGTGTAATTGAAGATATTGAAGTCGATCAGGCTGACCTGAACAGGTCAAACCTTGAGGCATCGATCACCTATGCGAAGAATTCCAGGAATCTGCTTTATGCAACCCTTAAATTTATTGTCGGGCTGAAAGATACCCAGGAGATGGTGCAGACCGACAACCTCGATTTTTTCCTTGCGCAGGTTAACCGCGATGCTTTGGTAAACCAGCAGTTTGATTACAATGCCAATATCGACTATGTGCTGCTGAAAAAGAGCGATTACCTCACCCTGATGCAGTACAAGCTGTCTAAAACAGCCTATCAGCCCACCCTTTCAGGGTTTTTGAACGGATCGACGAATGCCCAGCGTAATACCTGGAATTTTTTCAATTCATCGCAGGTTTGGTATCCTACCCTGTTTTTTGGCTTCTCCCTGCAGATACCCATCTGGAGCAGCGGAAGCCGTAAATACGCCGTTGACCAGGCCAGGCTGAATGTTGAGAAGACCAAAGTCACGGATGAGAAGCTGAGGGTTGGGCTCGAATTGCAGGTGGCTACCTCAAAGACTGATTTCAGCAATGCCTATGCAATTTACCAGAATAAGGTCAAAGGATTCCAGACGGCTCTGAAGATCTACGAAAAAACCATGGAGAAATACAATCAGGGCATGGCGGGCAGTACGGATCTCAATCAGCGGTACAACCAGTTCCTGGTTTCCAACAATGACTATATGCAGTCGATTTATGTTGTTCTGAGCCAGAAAATCAAGCTCAATAAACTGCTGGAGAAGTTCTGATCTTCCTAACTTTTTCTCATCTTTCGTGCAATCCGGTTGGACCTTCTGCGTCTGATCCCGGCAATCATCTGCGCGTCAATCAGCACCATTGCCGGTACGAATACAAGCGTCAGAAATGTGGCAAAGCTTAATCCGAAGATAATTGTCCAGGACAGCGGCCCCCAGAAGGCTACGTTATCGCCTCCGAAATAGAGGTGGGGGTTCAGTTCGGTAAACAGGGTCACGAAGTTGATGTTCATTCCCACTGCAAGTGGCACGAGGCCCAGCATTGTTGCAGTTGCAGTCAGCACCACCGGGGTGATCCTCGTTTTGCCTGCCTGGATGATGGCCTCTTTGGTTTTCATGCCCCTTGATTTGAGTTCGTCTCCGAATTCGACAATCAGGATCCCGTTACGGACAACGATGCCTCCCAGGGCAACAATGCCGAGCCCCGTCATGATCACGCTGATGGACATGCCGAAGATGGCAATGCCAAGCAGCACCCCGATTACACTGAATATAACCTCGCTGAGGATGATGAAGGATTTGCTGAGAGAACCAAACTGGGTGATCAGGATGAAAAAGATCAGACCGATTGCGATCATCATGGCCTTAATGAGGAAAACCATGGTTTCTGCCTGGTCCTCACGTTCCCCGGTCAGTTTTATTTCCACACCTTTCGCCATGTTGTATGCCGGCAGTGAGTTGTTGATCTTTGCCACGACCTCATTGGCGGTGTAGCCCGACAGAACTTCCGAAGAGAGTGTGATGACCCGCTTGAGATTTTTCCGCTTGATCCCCCCGTAGGTATCCCTGTATTTTATGGTAGCCACCGATGAGATGGGGATTTGCCTGAGAAGCCCGGAATTCATGTCACGGTATGTGATCTTGGCATTGATGATTTTGTTGATGTTGGTGCGCTCTTTTTCCGAATATCTCAATTGGATCGGGTATTCGTCTTCATCTTCTTTGTACTTTGAAATCTCCTTGCCATAGATGGCCGTGCGCAACTCCATGCCGATCTGGCCAAGCGACAGCCCTTCGCGGTTTGCACGCACCCGGTCGATGTTGATGATAATTTCGGGTTTGTTGTTGTCGAAATCGGATTTGAGCTGCTCAATTCCCGGGATGCGCAGCGAGTCGAGATATGACTTGAAACTGAACGACGTGGCAATCAGGTCATCCAGGTTCTCCCCGGTTATTTCAATGTTGATGGGTTTTCCGGTTGGAGGACCCATCTTATTTTTTTCAACACTGATGGTGGCACCGGGGATGTCTTTCAGGTTGGCCCTGATTTTATCCATGATATCCTGTGTCGACACACCTTTCCTGAACTTGCTTTCGGTAAAGTTCACGGTTACTTTTCCCTTGTTCGAAGAAACGGAACGGTCGAACATGTTATCACCGGCACCAAACCCCACATTGGTGATGATAGATTCAACAACCGGGTTGTCCTTGCCAAGGACCTGGCTCACCCGTTTTTCGACAAGGGTGGTCACAGAATCGGTGACATTCTGGTCAGTGCCTTCCGGCATCCGGATAAACACGTTAACAAAGGTAGGATTGTTGTTCGGGAAGAACAGAACTTTCGGCTTGGTGACCCCGATCAGGTAAAAACTGAAAAACAGCAGTGAAACTACGCCTGTCAGGATGTACCAGGGATTGCGGCCTTTTAAAGCGAATGTCAGCGTACGTTCGTAAAGATTAAGGGCAGCTGGCCAGATTTTTGTCTGGAAACGGATGATCGCACCTTTAAGTACAAGCCGGTAAAACGCATTCAGCAGGAGTACACACATGAAAATATTTCCCATGGCGAAACCGCCTGCAATATAAGAGAACAGGGCAAGGACAAGGAATATTCCACTGGTAATGAGCAGTTTTTTGCGGTCAGTTTTGTGTTCGACATCGTCATATTCGTGTTTCATGAAGGTAACAGCGAACACAGGGTTGATGATATATGCCACAAAAAGGGAGGCAAAAAGTGTCAGAATAAGCGTTACCGGCATGTAATGCATGAATTTTCCAACAATTCCCGGCCAGAAAGCCAGCGGAAAAAATGGCGCAAGTGTGGTCAGTGTACCCGAAAGGATGGGCAGGAAAACCTCTCCGGCGGCGTTTTTCGCCGCCTTTACAATGTCAGGCTGATGCCGGTGAAGTCGATGGGTGTTTTCTATCACCACGATGGCATCGTCCACGATGATCCCCAGCGCAAAGATAAATCCGAACATCACGATCATGTTCATCGTAAAACCAAGGCTCGGCATGATCAGGTAAGCAACAAACATTGAAAGGGGAACCGACAAAGCCACGAAAAAAGCATTGTTGAACCCCATGAAAAACATCAGCACGACAATAACCATGATGAACCCGATGATGATGGTATTGTTCAGTTCTTCCAGCGTGCTCTTGGTAAAACGGGACTGATCGCCCGTGATGCTCATGATAAGGTCGGGAGGGTAGGAGGTCTTTTTCATCGTTTCCATGATCTCCTTGATCTTATCGGAGGCATTGATCAGGTTTTCCCCGCTCTTCTTGATCACGTTCAGGGTGATCACATTCTTCCCGTCGAGACGGGCAAAGCTTTCCTGATCCTTGAATGAATCCTTTACATCGGCTACATCCTGGATATAGACAATCGCCCCGCTCGACGACTTGAGCATGATGTTCTTGATCTGGTCCGGCGATTTGAACTGTCCGGCGAGCCTGATGGTGTATTTGGTGCCGAACGAGGTGATCGTTCCGGCAGAAACGGTCACGTTTTCCGCTGCAACAGCCGATTCAATATCGCGGAAAGAAACACTGGCCGCCTGCATCTTGTACATGTCCACATCGATCTGGATTTCGCGTTCAAGTGCGCCTACGATGTCAACCCTGGTAATTTCCTTGAGCGTTTCGATCTTGTCCTGGGCGTCTTCAGCATATTTTTTAAGCCGCTGAAGGTCGTAATCCCCGGCAAGGTTGATGTTCATGATGGGGATTTCAGAGATATCAAATTCCTTGATATCCGGGTCTTTCGGAAGATTGTTCGGCAGGTTTGTTTTTGCTTTGTCAACCGCGTCACGCACCCGCTGTTTGGCTTCGGAAACCTCAATTCCCGGGTTGAATTCAACCACGATGGTTGAAAAGTCCTGGATGGAATTGCTGGTGATTTTTTTTACATCGGCCAGCGATTTGCATTGTTTTTCAATCGGCCGGGTCACCAGGTTTTCCATGTCTTCCGGTGAAGTACCGGGATACACCGTATTCACGAGGATGGTGGGGATGACAATTTCGGGAAATTGTTCTTTCGGGATGCTGAAATAAGACAATAGTCCCAGGGTGGTGATGATGATGGTAAGCACATAAATGCTTACTTTATTGTCAATGGACCAGCTTGTTGCAAAAAATTCTTTGAGCTTATGTTGTTTTTCTTTCATTTCCTGTTCGGTTTAATAGTCGATGGGCTGGCCATTGTAGAGGTCCTTGTATCCTGCTGTGATTATTTTATCCCCTTCATTCAGACCGCTGGTTACTTCGGTAAGGCCATTGTATGACACGCCGGGGATAATGGAACGTTTGCGGGCAACCTTTTTGCCGTTTTCTTCTGCTGCAACAAATATAAACTGCCCTTCATTCCGCGAATTCTGAATGTAACTCTGCGGAATGGCAATAGCTGAAGGGTTTGTATAATCCTTGATTTTCAGTACGGCGATCATGTTTGCCCGAAAGGTGATGCTTGTAACCGGAAGTGCTGCTTCCACAAGGAACGTGCGGTTGGTGGGATTGATATATTTACTGGAGAAGGTAATCTGCTCGGTAAGTTCCTGGTTGAGGTCCGGCAAAAATATTTTCACCTGGTCGCCGGTTTGCACTTTCGACGAATACGCCTCGCCTACATCGGCCAGTGCCTTGGCTTTTGAAAAATTGACGATGCGGAACGCAGGAATCGGAGAGGCCGGCGAAGCCAGCTGGCCAACCTTGATGGGGATATCTTCCACGGTACCACTTATTGGCGCTGAAATCACCGACATTTTTATCTGCTCATCCAGCGTGGCAATGCCATTCTGAGTTGATTCCATATCGTTTTTCGCTTTCAGATATTGCACTTCCGATCCTATTTTCTGATCCCAAAGCGATTTCTGGCGGTTAAACAGGTCAGTGACGAAAGCGAGTTTGTTTTTCAGGTCGGTGAGTTGCTGCTTTAGAACATCCGCATCAAGTTCGGCAAGTACCTGGCCCTTCGTAACGGCTTCTCCCTCATGCACGAGGATTCGGGTAACCATGCCTCCCTGGTTTCTCGGGTTGACTGCAATGTTCTCGTTGCCGTCGATCCGCCCCTGAACTTCTATATAATGCTCGAACGTTTTTTTTGCAACAATGTCGACATTGACCCTGGTGGAGATCACTGTATTGACGGGATTGATCTCCTTTTCAAGTTTCACGATCTCCTCGGTAAGCTTGTCATGTTCTTTTTTCAGTTGCTCCAGGCGGGCCTTTTTATCCCCGTCTTTACTGCCGCATCCGGCAAGAATTAATAAAATTCCGGTAACAAGAAAAATCTGTTTCATAGTGAAAATAGTGTTGGTATGGAATGGTTCCTTTAGCCAGGAAAACTGGGCGCAAATATAGGGAATTTCGAAACGTAAAAAACTTTTCAATCGAAAATCGTTTCCAATGGTCTTTTTAAGTATTTTTGCTGTATGAACCCAAAGGCAGTATACATTCTTGAGCAGGTTGGCAAACTATACCACCGTTATGGGATCAAGAGTGTAACGATGGACGATGTTGCAACGCATCTCGGTATTTCGAAAAAGACCATTTATGATTTTTTCAGTGACAAGGAAGACCTGGTAAAACAGGTGCTGATGTTTGAGCATGAGCACAGTTGCGGCTTTCTCAATGCCATCGAAGACAAAGGGTTCAACGCCATTGAGGAGTTGTTCGAAGTCTATAAAATGATCAATGCCACCTACCGGGATTATAATCCTTCCATGGAGTATGATATTCGCAAATATTACCCCAACCTTTATTTGAAGATCAAGGAAATCAGGCGCAAGCGGATGCTTGAGTCGGTATTTAACAATTTGAACAAAGGAAAGAAAGAGGGCTTGTTCCGCAAAGAGGTTAATTCAAAGACGATATCAAAGCTTCATGTCTTCAGATCTGAAACCCTGTTTGAAAATGACATTTTTACGCAGGAGGAACTGGCATCCTTTACAGTCTTTAATGAGATATTCGTTTACCATCTCAACGGCATCCTCAGCCATGAGGGCCGTACATTCTTTGAAAAGAACTTTGACAAGTTCAAAGCGTCACTTTCCCCTGCAAACGGGTAACTTTATTTCGTATTTTTACACCCGTCAGGCAACTTAATTTCCTGATTTACGTCTTGTTAATAGTTTAAGATTGGATGCTCGTTGACGATTCCATAATCGAGGGTTGCGTAGCCGGAAAACGCAGTGCCCAGAGCGCCCTTTACCGTGAGTATGCTGCGGTATTGTTGGCGGTATGTCTGCGTTATGCCAAAAACAGCGATGAAGCGGAAGACATACTGCAGGAGGCGTTCCTTAAAATATTCCAGAATATTAACACTTACCGGAAAGAAGGTTCCTTTGAAGGCTGGATGAAACGGATCATGATCAACCATGCGCTCAATTACTACAGGAAGAACAGGAAATCGCCTTTCCTGGAAGATATCGACCACATCAATGAAACTGAAATAATCGACAAGGAGGAACAGCCATCAGATCATGCCCCGGTATCAGCCGAAAAACTGACTGCGCTTGTCCAGCTTTTACCTCCGGGGTACCGAATGGTTTTTAACATGTATGTCTTTGAAGAATATAGCCATAAAGAAATTTCCGAAGCACTCGGCATCTCGGAAAACACCTCAAAAACACAGCTTTTGAAGGCCCGCAGGATGCTGCGGAGAAAATTGACAGAATTCAATCTCATGAAAATACAATAAAAGTCAATGAGTGAAAAAATAGATTTTAAGGCTTTTGATGATGGAGGGGCAGACCAGGTCCTGCGCGGGGCCATGTCGGGTCATCGCGTCGAACCCCGGCCCGGCCTCTGGAAAGGCATCAGCCGAAAGTTGTTGTGGAAGGAACTTCTTCATTTCAACTTTACAAATGTTTCCCCGAAAGGATGGATTGCAGGTTCAGTGATATTGTTACTGGTTTCAACCGCACTGTATGTCGGATTCAGAAGTACATCTTCCGAAAATGCTCTTTCGGAACCTGTTGTTGGTACAACACAGCCTAGTCACATTGAAGGAAATTCAATTCCGAAACACACAACCTCCTTGCTGACAACCAGCAGGCATGCCGGCACAGAAAGTCCTGTTGCCATAACCCGCTCCGCTGATCAGCCTTCCATTGTTAAATCAGCAGGAGCCGTTTCAGCACACCATCAAAATCAGCATCCGGGCATTTCGGCTACGCGGGAACCATCTCTCGAAGCAGTTATGATAGCCTCAACTTCAAAGCCAGGTAGTTTGAATGAACCGGGGTTGGCATTCCGGACTTCGGAACCGGCCGGCCAGGAAACTGCCCTGGAAATAATGCATGTCGTTCCTTACGAGGCGTCACTCCTTGCAGGCTCAGGCAGTGCTGATACCATTATAACCATTACCAATCCGGCCGGCATCGTTAAATTCAGAAAAGGCAAGCCGCAAGCGGTCAGTTTTTTCTCCGCCAACCTGGGGATCACTCCCGAACAGGCGTTCTATTCGGAACCTGAAACGTATTCGAAAACGAATTACTGGGTAAATGGCATGGTGACATATCATCTTTCCCGTTTTTCCCTTGCAACAGGTTTTGGACTGGGTTACGTTTTTGATGAAGGGAAATACAAAGTGGAATACAAAAGCCGCGACAGCATCGGTTATTTTACGGGGGTGATGTCATATACAGTGGGAAACAATAATGAAATAGTTTACAACACACAGTCGGTCAGCGTGTACGACAGCCTGAACCACCTTGGCGATTACCGTACAAAAAACCGGTATACGTACCTGCAGGTGCCGTTACTGCTGGGTTATCGCATATTTGAATCCAACAGGATGAGCCTCACATTCCAGGCTGGTCCGGCACTTTCCATACTGCTGGGATCCAGGATGTCCGACCCGGTTATCGAATACCAGAATGCCAGGATTATCAGGGTTGATAATGACACCCCGACCCGTGTCCAGGCAAACTTCCAGGTATGGGCCAATCTGTATTTTGAAATGCGCATGAACAAAACTGTCAGCATTTACCTTGAGCCTACTTTCAAATATTTTCTCAAGCCTGCTGTTGAACAGGAAAATGTGAAATTCAAGGCGCCCCTTACCATCGGACTTGGCGTTGGCCTTCAGTTCAACTTTGGACAAAAAACCAAAACCCCATGAGAGCGTTCATCCTACTCTTTATACTCGGTGGTGCCGGATTCTGTGTTTCAGGTCAAACTGCCGACACAATAATGACAAATACGTCATGTCATGCATCATTCCTGGCAAATCCGGATCCGCTGAATCCAATGACCATCCACTTCCAGGACCAGTCGTTGGGGCAAATCACTCACTGGCAATGGAGTTTTGGAGATGGTTCGACAACGACACTTCAAAACCCCGTGCATACTTATGCCGCCGGAGGCACTTATTTTGTCTGCCTTACGGTTTCAAATTCCGACAGCGGAAATATGTGCCACGATGTGTCCTGTGTTGCAATAACGATCCACGAACCCGGGGCATGTGTGGCCGACTATCAGTATGCAGTCGATTCCGTAAACAGGTTAAAAGCAAGATTTACAGACCATTCCACTGGAAATATTAATGCCTGGCACTGGGTTTTTGGTGATGGCGGTTCCTCTTCCGAGCGAAATCCAACGCACATCTTTTCAACGTATGGAAAATTCAGGGTTTGCCTTACCGCCTACAATACCGATTCTGTCTCCACATGCAATGATACCAGGTGCGATTCTGTCGAGGTTTCCCCGGCCCCTGAATGCCACGCCTTGTTTAGCAGCAGTCTCGACACCCTGAACCCGGTTCCCAACACATTCAGGTTTAAAAACAGTTCCACGGGCAGTCCTAATAAATATCTCTGGAAATTCGATGATGGCTCGTTTTCCGACTCGCGTGATGCAGTCCATCATTTTCAAACGGCCGGCCAGCACCAGGTTTGCCTGGTAATAAAAAAGGTGGAGCATGGTAACACGATTTGTGCCGATTCCATTTGTCAGACCATTACCACCGCAAAATATTTCGATCTCGGGGGGCATTTATTTACCGGTGAATTTCCGATAAATAACCCGGTCTCTACCGGTGACACGGGTGTGGCATATCTTTTCAGGGTTGACGGCACGAAACTTATTCCCTTTGACACCAACAGATTCACCCGTCTCGGGTATTACACTTTTCCAAATACCCTGAACGGATCGTATATTGTGAAGGCAATGCTTACGCCTGGATCGGACAACCATGACAGGTATTTCCCGGCTTACACATTGAATGCCCTAACCTGGAAAGAGGCCATTCCCATTGATCTTTCAGCGAATAATGCGTTTGCATCAGACATACACCTTGTGCGTGTCGATGAAGTGCTGAACGGAACCGGTGTTGTGAAGGGAAGGGTGGAGTATGCCAATTCAAAGAGTAGTCCGGAGGTGGTTCCATTCGCAGAGGTTATATTGTTCGATGACGGACTGAAACCGCTGCTGTACGCATCTTCTGGACCAGATGGCCGGTTCGAGATCAGGAATATCCCTTTTGGCGCCTATTATGCATACGTGGAATTCCCCGGCAGGTATTCAAGGATGACGGCCATATGGCTCGATGCGTCCCGGCCGGTTGCAGACGATTTGCTGCTTGAGGTGTACGATCATGATGTAACGTCAGTTCCGGGGATATCTTCCATTCCCCTGCTGATTGGCGAACCGTTCCCGAATCCGGCCACCAGCGAGGTGAATGTCACTGTTGAAACGCCAAATGCAATGCCGGTGAAATTCGAAATCATGACACTTTCCGGACAAATTACCTGGTCTGGTTCATATAATTGCCATGCCGGCCTCAACCTGGTAACTATCCCGGTAAAACAAGCCGGGGCCGGCCTGTATCTTTTCAGAATTAAGACAATAGACGGTATTCAGATCGCAATAAAAAAACTGGTTAAATATTAAACGTATTTTATACATTTGCGTTGTTTTAATTCTGCCAGCCATTGCATGACCCTGATCATGATTTAATTACGCGTTGCCTGAACAAGGAGCCGGTTGCCGAATATCACCTGTATCACCGCGTTTCTTCGAAAATGTACGGGATCTGCCTGCGCTACGGTGGCAATGCGACGGATGCGGATGAAATTCTCCAGACTGGTTTTATACGGCTGTTCACTAATCTTAGTCACTTCAGGTTTGAAGGACCCCTGGAAGGCTGGGCGCGGAGCATCTTTATAAATGCCGCCATCAGCTACAATAAAAAGTTTATGAAATTGAGGCAAGAGGTGGAATTAGCTTTCGCCGGCGATTTTACATCCATCCAGGAGGATGTGCTGTCAGGAATGGCCGTAAAGGAAATGCTTGCCCTCATTCACCGGTTGCCCGTTGGCTGCAGGACGATATTCAATTTATATGAGATCGAAGGATTTAAACACGACGAGATCGCAGATCAGCTTGGTATTTCAGTGGGCACATCAAAATCGCAGTTGAATTATGCAAAAACAGCCATCAGGCAGATGCTTAAAAGCGATGGAACTTAATAACCCTGTTGCTTAATCTTTTATCATGGAAGAAAAGGACCCTGTCGGGAATAAATTCAGAAGTGCGTTTGCGGAATTTGAGCAGGAACCACCTGCCGAAGCGTGGGAAAGATTGCGCCGGGAGTTGCACCCGGAGCCAAAAACAACAGGGATATGGAGCACCCTGATGTCATTCTCGTTTTCGGCCGACCGCCGGATTGGTTTCTACCTGTCGCTCGGAGCGTTCATTCTCATTCTGCTGCTGGCCGTGGTTTATGTTGCCTCGAATGACCGCTATATGATCCAGGGCCGGGCATATACCGGTGATGTGCGCCTCTGCCGCGGAACCGCAGTGCTGTTTTCAGTTTCAGACAAGGCAGTGCCATGGGATTCGGCGGCATATTATCGTTCGGCCATCGTGGATGTCAACGGACATTTTCAATTTCCGGGGATAAAGCCCGGAAAGTACCTGCTCAGGGTTGCTCCTGAAGGAAATTCTGAAACTGCCAGGAAATTCAGTTCATCCTGGTACGACCAGCATGTTGACTCCGGCTCAGGACATCTGATCATCATCTCCGGCAATGATGTGAATGCGGATGTGCATCTTGTGAAAAAGAGGGAATAAAGCGGCAGGCAATTGCTGAGAAGTTAATTGTCGTCAGCAAACCATTCTGCATACGAATTGGCCGTTTCCCTGAGCCGCATGCTGTGCAGCATGACCCCTGCGGGTAAAAGTTTGCCGATCCGTTCTGCAAAATCGAGGAGGAAATTTTCACTGGTAGGCTGGTATGGAACCAGAACAACATTGGTAAAAGGATCTCCGTAT
>JBAXDH010000035.1:0-30654 GCA_037141055.1 bacterium
TAAATCCCCCTGGGAGATCCCGAAATGTCAAATTGTTCCTGCCCTGTGGCTGAAATCCGGAAAGTTTCCTGAACAATTGTTCAGCCTGTGATATCAGAAATTGTGATCGTCGCATCCTGGTTTTCAAGTCCGCTTAACCTCACGTTGAACAATCCGTTTGATGGGTTTGGGGAAATGATCAGCCTTGCTGTTGCATCCTGCAGGGGAATCGTGTTTAAGTAACAGGACACAAAAATACAGTTTAGTTCCCTCCCGTTATTCTGTTATTTACTGCATAAACATATATTCATATTATATATGTGTGACATATTGCATGTCAGTAGTGCTCTGAACATATATAGATTATATCTAAATATCAGGATCCTGCCGCGATCGAAAATTTACCGGCTGCCCATGGTACCGCCCATCCGATGAGCGAGCCGATGAGGATGCCCGCCAGCACATCGCTCGGGTAATGCACACCCAGGGCCATTCGCGAATAGGCCACCAGCATGGCCCAGGCATATAAGGGGATGATGATTTTTCTCCGTGAAAAGAGGGCTAACATTGCAGCAGCAACAGCAAATGCTTCGACGGTATGCCCTGAAGGAAACGAGGAGTCGCCGCCGGAGGATAATTTTTCAATATAGGAATAGGTTGTAAACGGCCGGTCCCTGTCGATCAGTGACTTTATCCCCCGGGTTACAACAGAACCCAGAATCAGTACGGTTACCAGGATGAAAAACTTAACCCTCACGGGCACGGATTTCCTTGCAACCGAGATGACAAGGATCACGGCGGCAATGGTGATGCTCACGAACGTAGTAGAATCTGAGATGAACTGAAGAACCGGGACCGAATGAGGGATCAGGTGATTGTGGAACCAGGTAAGCAGTGCGATATCGATGGCTGAAAAGTGCAAATCCGTGATTTTAATTCTGAATTATTGAAAATACGTCCCTTCCGTTTTCTTTTGCCACCTGCAAGGCAGCCTGGTTTTGCATAATTGCCCCGCCCCAGTAGTTATGGTTGTACACATGCGGGTTTTCAAACCATTTCTCAATGTTCATGGTCAGCAGGAAAGTGAGCGTGTCCTTTTCGGCCATGGTAAACGACGAATTGGGCAGGCTTACGGTGAAACAGTTCTGTACAAACGCATAAATGGAGTCGACATTGTAGCCGGTACCTTTATACAACTGCCCGATCCCAAGGTGGAAATTAAACGGCATCAGCGTGCCGGTTGTATCTTTCCATTTACCGTTCATCATCATGTAGTGATAACCGCCTCCAAGCACTTCCGGCCAGCCCATTAAAACCTCCGGGGGATTTACATACCTGTACGATTTATTTTTCGCCGCGGAAATCCCAAATACAAAGGTAATTGAATCATATTTCCCGTCCGGGATCTTATCCGGAAATTGGATTGTACGGGTAGCCGGTATTTTTTCGTCAATATAAAATATGTCCTTTTGTTCCCCGATTACCTTTCGGGTTCCGTTTGCATTGTAAAAGGTAATGTCGGAAATGAAATACATCAGGTCCGTGATGAGATATTTGTTGCCGGCGGCATTGGTGTATATCAATTCATTCAGTTTCAGCGGTGCATCGTTCACCATATGGCCGGCGGAAAACACCACTGCTCCGGAAGGGGCGACAGGCAACGGGTCGACGGGCTTTTTGCATCCCGGCAAAACCAGTAAAAGCCCGGCAGTGAAGAAGAAAAAAACAAAAGATATCCGTTTATTCATATGCCGGGGTTCCGGAATGCAACGTTAACAAGTACGAAACTTCTTCTGCAGATCAGTGGTCCGGATTTATGCCCTGTTTTAAAGCCCTTTGTATTTCTTCCTTCAGCCCGGCTTTGAATTTCATCGGATTGCTCTGGCTGTTGGAGAACGCGAATTCGGTGAGGTCTTTTTTAACTTCCTTTCCTTTCACCACGGTCACAAGATAGAGAGCCTGGGCATTCATCTCAAACTTCCCGATGATTTTCGCATTGGCCTTGTCATCCGTGTTCAGCACCCGGAATCTGATGGTTCCGTCCTTGATTTCCTTTGAAAAATCAGTCTGCATCATTTTCCTGGTTGTCTCTTCAATCGACTGGTCTATCGGGCAACGTTCGTCAGGATGAAAGTAGTAAATTTCAAGTTTCGGACCTGCTTTGCTGCCGGCAGGCGTTTGTGCATGCCCTGCCACCCCAGGTAATATGAAGGCCAGGCTGAAAATGATGGTGATTATTCTGTTCATATATACGGTGAAGAGATTTCGATGAATAGTTTCAGGTGAAAAAGGAACGGAGAAAAGTGAAAAACACAGGTGAACCAACTATTTGTCCCATGAAAATACAAAAAGGCTTTACCTAAACCATTTTCAGCCTGAATGCGGTGAACAGGAGGTAAACCATGGCAAATAACAGCACCGCCAGCCCGCCGGCCTGTCCCATCGAATCGGAAACGACTCCCATCAGGGGCGGAATTACGGCACCACCGGCTACACCCATGATCATCAGCCCCGAAATTTCGTTGGCGCGCTCCGGTTTCTTCTGAAGGGCGGCGGAGAAAATGATGGAGAAAACATTGGCGACGGCAAACCCCATGATGAAAATTAAAAGCAGTATTGCCCACAAATTGCTCATCATCAGCATCACCAACATGGCAGCTATAGCGGCGAACATGCTGATCATCAAAAATTTTCTTCCGGAAAATCTAACTAAAAGAATCGCTCCAAGAAAGGCCCCGCTGGTGCGTGCGATGAAATACAGGCTTGTTCCCCATCCTGCCCAGCCTAACTGTTTGGAAAGTAATTCTTTTGGTGATAATAATGAAACATTTGCGTCTCCGAACGCTGCTGTTAACTGGGGTCCGCACCGTTCCATAAGGTACTTCGGAATTGTGGTATTCAACCCGACGTCGATCCCAACAACCGCAAGGATGCCCAGGAAGAACATCAGGATCGTAGGGTCCTTCAATAAACCGAAACACTCTGCAAATGACGATGTTTTTCCCTCGATGGGTTTTTCATCAACCTGGGTCAGGAAAAGCCATAGCGTTGAGAGCAATGTAATGCCGGCGAAAATGGGAAAAAGCATTTTCCAGTTGCCGAGACTGGCGGCTGCAAAACCCGCAATGACCGGCCCCAGGAATGATGCGATGGCTTTGATGAACTGACCCCATGTGAGGCTGCTGGTCAGGCGGTCGCCCCTCACGACGTTGGACAACAGCGGGTTGAGCGATACCTGGAGAATCGTGTTCCCGATGCCCAGCAAAGCAAACGCAACCAGGACAACTTCGAACTTATAGGCTATCAGCGGCACCAGCATTGCCACGAACGTGATCGCCATGCTCAGTACAACCGTTTTTTTCCGGCCGATGGAATTCATCAGCAGGCCCGTTGGCACAGAGAACACTCCAAACCACAGGAATACCATCATGGGCAGCAGGTTGGCCAGGGTGTCGCTCAGGGCGAAGTCCTGCTTCACATAATTGGTGGAAATTCCGACCACGTCGACAAATCCCATGATAAAAAACCCGAAAAGGACAGGTGATAATTTGGAGAGAGAGGTTTCGTTTTTCATTGACTGGTTTTATATGACATACCCCGCAAAAATAGTGAATTCTTTCTTCCATGCCGCCCGATCAGAAATGTTCCGTTTTTTTTGACGTATAATTACGTTTTAACAATATATAACGTATATTTGCGCCACTATAAACCGGATCGACACCATGGCGTTTGCAAAAACACAGCTTTTCGAATCAAAACTGAATACCACGGCTGTCCTGTTCAAGGCATTGTCGCATCCGGCAAGGCTGGCAATTTTGAAATACCTGGCCGAAACAAAAGTTTGCATCACCGGCGACATTTCCGATGAACTGCCGTTGAGCCGGTCTACGGTCAACCAGCACCTGAAAGAATTGAAAAACGCAGGTTTAATCCAGGGAACGGTTGACGGGGTGAAGGTGAACTACTGCCTGAACCCGGAAAAAATCCGTGAACTTGGGGAGGTGGCTAATCGCTTTTTCGGGGAGATTGCAGTGGGGGATGGGAATACGTGCGGGTGAAGGGGCGAACGGGCGGACGGGTGGACAGGTGGACAGGCGGACAAGTGGACGGGCGGACAGGCCATTATGGATCAGAACTTTAACTTTAACAAGATATGAAAATTTTGATTCTTTGCACCGGCAACTCCTGCCGCAGCCAGATGGCGGAAGGTTTTCTAAAATCGTTTGATTCGAGCCTCGAGGTGTATTCCGCGGGAACGCATCCCGCGCCTCATGCCAATCCCAACGCGGTTGCCGTGATGAAAGAGTCGGGGATTGATATTTCTCAGAATAAACCCAAAAATGTCGATATTTTTGTGGCTGATCCGTTCGATTATGTGATCACCGTCTGTGGCGGGGCCAGGGAAGTTTGCCCTGCATTTACCGGGGATGTCAGAAACCGCCTGCACATCGGGTTCGATGATCCGGCCGACGCGACGGGGACACCGGAGGAGGTGATCGGTGTTTACAGGAGGGTACGGGATGAGATCAGGGAGGGTCTTCTGGCTTTTTACAGGGGGAAAATAAAGAAAGATGGCGAAATGGGGAGATAGTGAAATGGTGAAATAGTGAAATAGCGAAATGGTGAAATAGCGAAATTTTAAAAATAATCCAGATGGAAGAAAATGAAAAAAAACCGGAACAGGTTGACGGTGTTGAAAAGAAAAATGATTGCGGGTGCGAGGGTGACTGCTGCCCGCCGAAGAAGAACAACAGGTTTACCAAAATAATCTTCGTGGTTATCATGCTGGCTGCGTTGGGGATTGTTGCTGCTAAACTGATGCAAAAGCCCGCCCCGGCTGCCAATACGGAATCCTGCTGTCCGCCGGGATCATCGGCAAAATGCGATACCACAAAGAAAGCAGCCTGCGATACCACAAAGGGTTCGTCATGCTGTCCAAAAAATTAGCGCGATGAGTACATGGATAAACGAGGTTTTAACCAGCGATCACGCTTCCGTCATGGTGCTGATCGCCGTGTTCGTAATGGGCATCATCAGCGTGGTGACATGCGGCTGTAATTTTGCCATCATCGGGGCCGTTGCAGGTTATTCGGGTGCCAGTAATTCAACTGCAAAGACGAGCTCCGTTTTCATCCGCGGATTTTCATTCCTGGCCGGAACGGTTATTTCAATGGCGGTGATCGGATCATTATTCGGTTATGCCGGCCAGTTCATCAGCAATTCGCTCGGGAGCTACTGGAAGATTGCGGCAGGGTTGATTGCCATCCTGTTCGGACTTTTTTCCATGGACCTGCTGCCCTTCAAACTGCCGGGGATAACTATCAAAAAGAGAGAGTCAAAGGAAAATATTTTTTCGGCGATCCTGTTTGGACTTGCGATCGGCGGACTTTCCAGCGCGCTCAATTCATGCTGCAACCCGCTGTTCCCGGTAATCCTGGCCGCATCATTTGTAAAAAGCAGTGCCGTTTGGGGGTTGATGATGCTTACGTTCTTCGCCCTGGGATATGGACTGCCGCTTGCGGCCATGATCGTCGGGCTGAGCCTGGGCCTGGGAAAAGTATCAAAAACCCTTACAACCGTGGGAACAGTGGTAAAATATGCCGGGGGAATTGCCCTGGTTGTCCTTGGATTCTACTTCCTGGTAACAATCTGATTCATGATGAGTGCAGGTTTCATCACCGGGCAGCTTCCCTCCGTAACAAGTCAGGTTCCCGTTGTAACCCCCCTTTGGAGCTGGTCTGACCGGTGGAACACGCTGAAAGTTCGATGGTCAGTCGGGCGAATGAATTACAGGGTTTCTCCCGGGATTTATGCGCTGGGGAACCCCAAAACCCAATCTCATGTTTTTGTAACGGGAAACTACAAACTGAGTTTTGACCATCTCCGGCGGGCACTGAACGGGCTCGATGCCTGGATACTGGTTCTCGACACACGAGGGATCAATGTATGGTGTGCCGCGGGGAAAGGCACTTTCGGCACGGAAGAACTGGTGCGCCGGATCAGGATTCACGACCTCGAAAAAGTGGTTGACCACCGGAAAATCATCGTGCCGCAACTGGGCGCGACAGGCGTTGCCGCGCATGAAGTTAAAGAAATGACCGGGTTCTCGGTGATTTACGGCCCTGTCAGGGCCGGCGATATCCGGGATTTCCTCGGGGCCGGCATGAAAGCCACCGATGCCATGCGCAGGGTGACCTTCCCGCTGACTGACAGGCTGACGCTCATCCCGGTGGATATTTTTTACGGAAAATATTACCTGCTCCTGGTTCCTGCTGTTTTCCTGCTGCTTTCGGGAATAAACCCTTCCGGGTATTCCGTCGATATCGCCGTAAACACGGGATGGAAAGCAATCATAAACCTTTATTCGGGCTACCTGTCGGGATGCGCGATCACCCCGGCCCTGCTGCCCTGGATCCCGTTCCGGAGGTTTTCGCTGAAAGGGATGCTCACAGGCTTTTTAACTGCTGTTCCCCTCGCCCTTTCGGGGATGCTGGGAACCGGCCTTCCCGAAATGACCTCATGGTTCATGATGATCGGAGGGGTCTCCTCCTTCATGGCCATGAACTTCACCGGATCATCGACATTTACATCGCTCTCGGGTGTGCAGAAAGAGATGAAAACCGCATTGCCGGTACAGATTGCCATGGCCGCCCTCGGATTGTCAGGATGGATATTCACCAGATTTATTTCGCTATGAACGGATTCATGTATCTCCCAGGCGTTGCGACGCTGAAACTGGACACCGAAAAATGCAACGGGTGCCGCATGTGCCTTGCGGTTTGCCCGCATGCCGTTTTCGGTTTCGAAAACAAACGGGCTGTGATCCGCTTCATGGACGCCTGCATGGAATGCGGTGCCTGTGCAAAAAACTGTTCTGAAGGCGCCGTCACCGTGAAATCGGGCGTAGGCTGCGCAGCCGGGGTCATCAACGGGCTGATCAGGGGAACTGAACCGTCGTGCGATTGCGGTTCGGGGGGAAATTGCTGCTGATCCCGTCATTTGGAAATGTAGCAATCACAGGAAAATTCCATTCCGGTTGTGCCGGTTCCGCATATTTCGCGTAAGTTTGAACGTAAATAAAATTTTGTGTCCCTCCCGGTCCGTATTATCCTGTTTTTCCTTTTAAGCCTGCTGCTGCACCTTCCTGCCCGCAGCCAGGACTGTTCGCTTTCCGCTTACCTTGACCAGGGTGTGTCAAACAATCCGCAGCTGAATGACCTGGCAAACCAGATCAGGTCGAGCCGTTATGACAGCCTGATCGCCCGCGCGGCTTACCTGCCGCAGGTTAATTTCAACGGGGCCATGATGGTTGCTCCAACGGTCAGCGGATGGGGCTACAGCGATGTCATCACCAATGGGCAGAGTCTTGTCGGGACCCTCAGCGTGAATCAGCAGATTTTCAATAAAAAGACAAAGGCTGCCAGCCTGGAACGGCTTGGCCTGGAAACCGGTAATCTTGACAATGCCCGGAAGATCGGCGTCAACGAATTGAAAAAGGCGATTACTGCACAGTACCTCGCTGCATACGCGGCGCTGGATGAACGCAGGTTTCAGCAGGAAATACTGACGACCCTTTTGCATGAGTCCGACATCCTGAAGGCGTGGGTCGAAAAAGGAATTTACAGGCAAACAGATTACCTGTCGCTGCAGGTTGAAGTGATGGGTCTGCGGCAAAACATCCGCAGTCTTGATTTCCAGTACCGGAAGGAATTGTCGAACCTTAAAATCATTTGCGGCAACCGCGATACGGTTTCCTGCGATCTTGTTCTGCCGGTAATACGCGATACGCTGTCCCCCTCCATTGAAAACTCGCTTTTTTACAGGCAGTTTATGATCGACAGCCTGCGCATTAAAAATGAAAAGTTACTGGTCGACCAGCGGTATAAACCGGCTGTAAGCTGGTTCGCCGACGGCGGAATGATCAACAATGAGCCAAAATATATTTATCAGAATTTCGGGATCAGCGGGGGAATCAGCATGACGCTCCCGGTGTTCGACGGAAATCAGCGTAAAATGAATTACGACCGGATCCGGACACATGAAGAGACCAGGATCATGTACCAGGAAAATTTCCGTTTCCGTTACCAGGCACAGCTGAAGCAGTTGCAGACCGAACTGGACCAGACCAGGACACTTTCAAAGGAAAACGAACAACAGATCGCCCTGATAAAGCAACTTATTTCTGCAGACAAAGTCCTGTTAAGCACAGCCTCAATGCCCATTTCCGACTATATTCTTGCGCTGAAAAACCTGATTGAGGCAAATCATGCAGGTTTGCTGTACCAGTTGAGGGCACAATATGTCCTGAACGAAATCAACTTCTGGAAACAATGACAAAACGAACCTTCATATTGATGGCAGCCATTATTGCAGGCGCATCAGCCATCACCTCCTGCGGCAGCAGCAGGGAGCAGGACGAGCGGGCGGTCCGGCCAGTTGTTCCCGTTACGGTGACCACCCCGCGAACCGGCCCGATGGCAGAATACACCGAACTGATGGCCACTTCGTCGTTCCAGGTGAAGACGGTTGTAAAATCACCGGTTACCGGGTATGTCGAATCCTGTTTCTTTTCTCCCGGCGACAGAGTGATCAAAAACCAGGTCCTGTTTAAGCTCCGCACCAAAGAATCTGCAGCGCTGAACCAGGATACGCTCAACCCGATCCGTTTCAAGAGCGACATCTCCGTTCCTGCGACCATGGACGGTGTGGTGGCCACCATCGACCACCCGCAGGGCGATTTTGTCCAGGAAGGGGACGCGATATCCACACTGGTGGTGCCACAAAGCCTCGTATTCCTGCTTGACGTCCCATATGAAATGAAAAGCCTGGTGAGGAACGGTGATGAATGCAGGATGCTGTTGCCCGACAATTCTGAAATCATGTCATCCGTAAAATCAGTTCTTCCCGCCATGTCGGGCGCATCCCAAACGCTGCGCCTGGTGCTGCAGCCCAGGCGTGTGCCCGATCTTCCCGAGAACCTTGTCGTTCGCGTAAAAATCCTCCGGTCATTCAAACACGATGCAGTTATTCTTCCCAAGAGCTGTATCCTCAACGATGAGGTGATGAAAGAATTCTGGGTGATGAAACTCATCAACGACACCATGGCGGTAAAAATTCCCGTTGAAACCGGTCTTACCGGCAACGACAGCATCGAAGTGGTGTTTCCCGTGCTGAACGTTACCGACAGGATTCTCAGCAGCGGAAATTACGGGCTGGGCGATACGGCCATCGTCAGAATTCTCCGACACGAATAATTCAAAACCAGGGAAAGACCAGCACCATGTTCAAACAGGATTTTTACCTGAATCACGCCAAGCCGATTATTTTCATCCTGCTGGTGATTGTGTTTGCCGGGGGATTCGCCTACCGGAACATGGAGACGCTGCTTTTTCCGGATGTCGTGTTCCCGAAGATCAGGATCATTGCCGATAACGGGGAGCAACCCATTGATAAAATGCTGATCACCGTTACCCGGCCGCTTGAGATCGCGATAAAAAGAGTGAACGGCATCGAAACTGTTCGCAGTTCCACCAACCGCGGAAGCTGCACCATCGAAGCATATTTCAGCTGGAAAACAGACATCGACCTTGCCAGGGCACAACTTGAGGCGAGGATCAATGAAATTAAAAACACGCTCCCTGCCACAACCAGCCTCACCATCGAGGCGATGAGCCAGAATATTTACCCCGTTATCGGCTATACTCTTGAAAGTGAAAAATACGGACAGGTCGAACTGAAGAATGTGGCCATGTTCTTTGCCCGGCCGCGTTTTTCTGAAGTCGGCGGAATTTCCAACATTTTTGTCAGGGGCGGGAAAACCAAAGAGTTCGTGATCATTCCCGATCCCATGAAAATGGTACAGTTGGGTCTTACGCCTCAAAACCTGGCCGACATCCTGGGCAGCACGAACTTCATCGAATCCAACGGGTTGCTTTCCGATTACCGCAGGCTCTATCTTTCGGTGACTGACAGCCGGATCAACAACCTCGACGATCTGCGCGGCCTGGTAATCAGGAACGACCGCAACAGGATCACCAGGCTTGGAGACATTGCGGCTGTCGAATTCCAGGAACAGCAGGAGTTCATACGCATCAATGCCAACGGGCGTGAAGCGGTCATTCTCGACCTGGTGAAGCAAAAAGGTACAAACCTTATCGATTTTGTGCAACGGGTGCAGGAAAAGGAAACCGAGATCAGGAAACAGCTGCCGCCGGGGATGGAACTGAAACCCTATTACAACCAGTCCCTGTTTGTGACCGAATCCATCAGCAGCGTGCTTAAGGCCATTTACGAAGGACTGTTCCTGGCGCTGCTGGTGGTGATCCTCTTCCTCCGCTCCTTCCGCGCAAGCCTGAACGTGATCCTGATCATTCCGGTCACCCTGGGGCTTACGCTGACGGTTTTATACCTTACCGGGATCACCCTGAACATCATGTCGCTCGGCGCAATTGCCGCCTCCATCGGGCTGATCATCGACGACGCCATTGTGGTGATAGAGCAGCTTCACCGGGTACACGAAGAAAACCCCGAAAAAGGGATGCACCCGGTGGTGAGGGATACCATAAAGATGCTGTTCCCGGCCATGGTCGGCTCATCCCTGAGCACCATCGTCATTTTCTTTCCATTTGTATTGATGAGCGGTGCGGCCGGAAGTTTTTTCAGGGAACTCACCACCACGATGGAAATTACCCTGGTGTGCAGCTTTCTGACCACCTGGCTTGGATTACCGGCACTGCACATGGTGCTTGGCTACAAACACAGAAAGAAACTCCCGGCACGGGCGGCCATGGATAACCCCAAAAAACTCAGCTGGCTTGTCTGGTTTTTTGACAAACCTGTTTTTGCGATTGGTTTCATTCTGTTGCTGGCGCTCGGTTCCATGTTCCTGATTCCCAAATTAAAAACCGGTTTCCTGCCGGTTCTTGACGAAGGCACCATTGTGCTTGACTATCTCACGCCTCCTGGAACCGCACTCGACGCCTCCGATGCGATCCTCCGCCGGGTCGACACTGTATTGCTGCACCATCCCGATGTGGCGACTTACATGCGCCGCACCGGCACCAACATGAGTTCGAGCATCAGCATGGCCAGCGGGGTGATCCCGCCAAACGAAGGCGATTACCTCATCCAGCTGAAACCCGGCCTGAATCGATCAACTGAAGCCGTGATTTCCGAACTGAGGGAGAAGATATCCTCCCGGGAACCTGCCCTGACGATCGAATTCGGTCAGCGGATTGCCGATCTGCTCGGCGATCTGATAGGCAGGCCCGAACCGGTGGAGATCAAAATTTTCGGCAATGATAAAGCCACTCTGGAATCGCTTGCCATCCGTGCACAGGGGTTGCTTGAAAATATCAAAGGGATTGCCGACCTTAAAAATGGAATTGTGGTGGAAGGACCGGCCATTTCCGTCATCCCGGATGAGGCCAGGCTCGCCCAGTTCCGCCTCAGTGCTGCCGACCTGCAAATGCAGCTCAAAGCCTACAATGAGGGCGTGGTGGCCGGTGAAG
Organism: bacterium; assembly: GCA_037141055.1. Classification (GTDB taxonomy): domain Bacteria; phylum Bacteroidota; class Bacteroidia; order Bacteroidales; family FEN-979; genus CAIVAT01. The sequence goes on from JBAXDH010000035.1 coordinate 11,490, forward strand.
TTCAGTCGGGGGAACAGATGCTCCGGATCCTGCTGCGCTTTACCAGTTTCAGGGAGAATTCACTGGAGAAAATCCTCAACCAGCCCATCTTTGCACCCGACGGTTCCTTTCGTCCGCTGAAATATTTTGCCCGGGTGGAATTGTCGAAAGGCACCCCCGATGTTACCCGTGAAGACCTTAAATCGAACATTGTCGTGACTGCCAGGCTTGAGAACCGCGACCTGGGCACCGCCATTGGCGACATCAAACAGGCACTGGCAAAGGGCCTGTTGCTGCCTCCGGGGTATTATATCGTATACGGCGGAACCTGGGCACAGCAGCAGTCTTCATTCCGTGAATTGCTGCTGATCCTGCTCGCTGCCATTGTCCTGGTATTTTCAGTCCTGCTGTTTCTTTTTCGCGATTTCCGTGTCGCACTGCTGGTAATCTTCATTTCCACCCTCGGAACGGCAGGCTGCATCATCGCGCTGTACATAACCGGGATCCAGCTGAACGTGGGCAGCTATACCGGGATTATCATGATCGTAGGGATCATTGCCGAAAATGCCATTTTTACCGTCAACCAGTTCTGGTCGAATATGAAATCCTCTTCCGGGGATGTGGACGCATCGATCAGGTATGCCATCTCCCTGCGGATCCGTCCGAAACTTATGACGGCCATCGGCGCAATCCTGGCGCTGACTCCCCTGGCACTGGGAATTGGAGTCGGAGCCCAGATGCAGCAGCCGCTGGCCATTGCGGTCATCGGCGGATTCATCATCGCCCTGCCGCTGCTGTTGCTCGTGTTCCCTACATTCTTACGGTGGATTTTCATCCGCTCCAATAACAAACCTGTATTATCAACCCGATTATTAAACTCAGAAGAATAACCATGAAAACACGTTTAAAGTTTCTTGACCGGTTTCTCACTCTCTGGATCTTCCTCGCCATGGCTGTAGGTGTATTCTGGGGCTGGCTTTACCCGGGCATCGCCGGATTCTGGAACTCCATGTCAGCCGGAACAACGAATGTTCCCATCGCCATCGGGCTGATCGTGATGATGTATCCTCCCCTGGCAAAAGTGAAGTATGAAGAGCTGGGCGACGTATTCAGAAACACAAAAATCCTCGGACTGTCGCTGGTTCAGAACTGGCTCATCGGCCCGGTGCTGATGTTCCTGCTCGCCATTATTTTCCTTCAGTTCAACATCGATTACATGTACGGGCTCATCCTCATCGGCCTTGCCCGGTGCATCGCCATGGTGATCGTATGGAACGAACTGGCCAAAGGCGACACCGAATACTGCGCCGGGCTTGTTGCCTTCAATTCGATTTTCCAGGTGCTCCTTTTTTCGGTTTATGCATACCTGTTCATCGCCGTATTCCCGGCCTGGTTCGGACTGCCCACCAACAGCGCCGTTGCAGCCATCACCATCAAACAGATTGCCGAAAGTGTTTTCATTTACCTTGGAATCCCGTTCCTGGCCGGATTTCTCACCCGGTTCATCCTGATCCGTGTAAAAGACAAGGTGTGGTATCATACAAAGTTTGTCCCGAAAATCAGCCCGCTCACGCTCATTGCGCTGCTCTTTACCATCCTGGTGATGTTTTCGCTGAAAGGTGAGTATATCGTGAAGATTCCGCTGGATGTGATCCGCATTGCCATCCCGCTTACCATCTATTTCCTCATCATGTTCCTGCTCTCGTTTTACATGAGCAAAAGGGCGGGCGCAACCTATGAACAGTCGGCAACCCTGTCATTCACTGCTGCCAGCAACAATTTCGAACTGGCGATTGCAGTGGCGATTGCAGTGTTCGGCATCGATTCGGGAGAGGCGTTTGCCGCTGTGATCGGGCCGCTTGTCGAAGTTCCTGTGCTGATATCACTGGTGAGCGTCGCATTCTGGCTGAGGAGAAGGTGGTGGACGGTTAAACCAGCCTAGTTTTCTGTGGAACCAAAGGACATCATGATGCGGAGGTAGAGCCCGAATGAAGGTCTGAATGCCGCATAACCCTCCAGGTTGGTGGAATAAGCCTGCGTAAAGAATCCGGGCTCGAGGCCAAATATGTCGGTGAGCGGAATGCCGGCACCCACACCCAGGTATCCCCCGAAACCGAATGCGTTCTGGTTGACCGCAAAGGTTTGGTTGTTGTAACCGGGCTGATACCCCTGGTTGCCATAGATGTTGACCAGGTTGAATTCCGTTCCTTCCGCCACGAAGATTGATTTGAGCACCTGGGTATAACACATGGTGGCTGCGGCCTGCACGAACAGGTTTATCCTCGATTTCAGGGGGAACGACCGCTGGTAGCCAAAGTCGAACATAACCCTTCCTTCCCTGCCGACGACTTTTTCAAGCATGATGTTGTCGAACGTAAGATAAACGGTCGGGTTCACTTTTACGGTCAGCACATCGCCCGCATTCAGCTGAGCATAATTTGCCTGCAGGAAAATGCTGTTCTTCCGGTCGAAATTAACCCGGATGAACAAGCCTCCGCTCATGGCAAGGTTGTAATGCATGTTCGTGGGGTATGAGCCATCCGTGATGAGGATTTCATCACTGTCACTCAGACCCATTGCACTCTTGATTTCTCTCCTGGTGTAAGAGTTCGACAGAAGAAAATTCAGGTTGTTCACATTGCCGGGGCTTCCGTTGTAAAAATTGGCTGAATATTTATTGGGGAGGTACCCGCCGATATTGAGGCCGAATTCGATGCGGCGCAGGGGAAAAGGATTATCGTCTTCTTTTTCTTCCTTTTGTCCATGTTTGCGCGTCTTTTCCTTTTCCTTATGTTTGGGATTTGACATTTGTTCCTGGCCGGCAACCGGGAGGGAAAGGATGATCAGGGCTGTAAAGATGATCAGAATGGTTCGCAAAGGGTTGCTGTATTGAAGAATATTATTGATGGAACAAAATTAGGAATTTTTGTTTACCTGGCCGGCGTTCTAAAATCCAGATATCAATATTGTATTGTATCGGGCGGGATGGAATCAATTTGTTTAAGCAATAACTTCGCCGGGCCTTTCAATTCCACGTCCGGTATCAGTTTTTCAACATCCTGGGAGGTAATCCATCCTTTGTTCAGCATTTTTTCAGACACCAGCTTATAAAATCCCGCATTGGATTCGCGAAGGTGACCGCTTTCATCAAATGAATACTTAAACCATTTGGGCCTGGGAATGATGGACGCCATGAAAATAGCCTCCGCCAGCGTAAGTTTTGACGCTTCTTTGTTGAAGTAATAGTGGGAAGCTTCATTGGCACCGTATATCATCGGCCCCCATTCGATGAGGTTCAGGTAAACCTCGAACATCCGTTCCTTGGTGCTCAACCCCTGGTTTTCAATAAGCCACACGATGAGGGCCTCTTCGAGCTTGCGGGCAACAGTTTTGTTCCTGCTCAGAAAAACATTCTTCACCAGCTGCATGCTGATGGTGCTTCCTCCCCGTGCAAACCGGCGTTCTTTGATGTTGGTGATGATTGATTCGCGGAAGGCATCAGGAAGAAAACCGCGGTGCAGGAAAAAGGCACCATCTTCGCTGGTAAGCACCGCATATTGAAGATAATGCGAAATACGGTCCAGCGACCGGAACTCCGGGTTTTCCGGGCCAACCATGAAGCTCCTCACCGGCAGGTCGTGATCGTACGCCGTGTATAAAAATGACATGTTGATCCTGGTAAGATCGGCATTCCCGTAAGACAAAACGCTGAACTGGTGCCGGTCGAGCGAAGTCGAAAATACAAGGGAGTCAGGTATGGAGAGGTCCACCGTAAAATCGAGGTACCAGGAGAGGTTTCCCCTGACCATGATGCCGTCCAGCGTACTGAAAAGACCCCGCGGAAAGGAAGAAAAAAGGTCCTGCGCTGCAAACTGTGGTTTATGGATCCGCAGGACGATTTGTTTACCCGGTTTTGGCTGGTACCGGAGGTAGGGATGAAGGCTGATTTTGTTGAAACTCACCTCGGAGGAACTGTCGAGTTCGGCATAGCCGGCACCAATGTTCAGCAAATACCTGGCCTCCAGTTTCCCGAACGTCACCGGTTCCGCGGCAATTTTCCGGTGATCGACACGCAAACCTGCCAGGGAGGCAAACCCGCTGATGTGCGCCAGGTCATCGTCCGCTTCCTGTTCGGCAATGCTGAACGCGAGTGTGTCAAACCCAACCGTGGCATTCCACTTATAATTCAGGAACGGAAGAACCACCTTGGCCGTATCACCGGAATAGAGCCTGAATTCAGCCATCCGGTTGTGGTTGTCCATCTTCCCTGCGATTACCCACCGGGCACAGGTGTCATCTTCGCATACGACAACGGGCGATCTGAAATAATGGTCGGCGAGGATCATCTTCCCTATCTGGAAACCAAACCTGTGGCCGTTTTCAAGGTAGGTCAGGCTGAAATTCCTGACATCCAGGGAAAGGGGTATCTTGTCGAAGATGAACCGCATCATCCGGTCGATGGTTCCTGCATAATTCAATGTTTTCACCACCGAATCTCCTTGGCGGGTGTCACGCCGCACCAGGAACCCGTAATTTGAAATGGTGTCGTGGCGTTCCAGCAAAATGACGGTGTTGATCAGCTTTACATTGTGCAGCGCAACACGGCCCGCCAGCAGTTTCAGGATTCCGATGGATGCGTAGGCCGAATCAACTTTCAGCAGCGTGTCGCCCTGGTCGGGCTTCAGGGTGATACCCGTTACCAGGATGGAAGCCAGGCCCTGGATCGTGACCCCGGAAATATTCAGCTTGGCCCCGCTGGTCCTGTTAAACCGTTCGATGCGCAGGTGCACATACCATGATGCGACCGGCGAGCGAAACATAAACGCAAGCAGCAGGAAGACCACCACCCCGAGCAATATCATGCGCAGGACCTTTTGCATTTTGCCTTTTACATTCTGCATTTTGCCTTTTTAAAATATGTTCCCAATCCCGATGTACAATCCGCTGGTGCCATCCTGCTTGTTCATGGCCATTCCGTAATCGACCGAAATGATAAAATTATCGTTGATGGCTATCCGGAGGCCCAGCCCTGCAGCCAGGTGCAGCCGGTCGGTGCTTTCGTTGAAGTAAAACGATTTCTGGTCATCGGGAATCGCATTGGTGTAGATTTTGTGAGGCTGCACCACCATTCCCCCGTCAAGGAAACCGGTGAGGCCAAGGTAAAGGTTTTGCCTGAACACGACGGTTTTGAAAAATTTCCAGCGAAGCTCAACATTTCCAAAAGCCACACCGTCGCCGGTGATGCGGTTGCGCATTATCCCGCGGATCGTTCGCGACCCGCCCAGCCCGTCGGGTTTGGTAGTAAGGGCATACGAACTGTAAATGTAGGGCATGATGTAATACGGTGTGGTTCCGCCGATGGTTCCCTGGTAGCTCACCTGGTATGCAGCCACCAGCCTTTTCTTTACGAGCGGGATATACTGCCGGTGGGTAATCGCAAGTTTCACAAATGCGTACGGGTTGTTCCTCAGGAATGTAGGGGCGCTGAGCAGCATGATCTCCGACCACAACCCTTTGTTCGGTGCGGCTTCATTGTCGCGGGTGTCATAAACGAGCCCGGTTTTAAGATAGATGGTGGTTCCCCCGTTCTTCTCTTCCGGCCTGATCAGCTGGTATCCCACATACCTGTCGAACAGGAGCGCTGTGTCGGGCAGCTTCTTGTCATCCGCCTTCCCCTTGTTCATGCGCGCGATGTCAACCGTGGCGGTTTGCATGCCCAGGATGTTAATCCCTGCGAGCCACCGAAACTTCTGACTGGTGATGGGTCCCTGGAAATCGGCCATGATCCGGTACATGTTCCGCTCCTGTTTGTAAAAAACCCGCGAAATGTAATCCTCCGACCCTTCCTGCGTAACCGAAGCATCGTAATTCGCCTCATAGCCGTTGAATCCGTAAAAGTCAAGCGCTCTTTCGGGCAGGTAATCGAGAACCGCGGTGATCCGTATCCCGCCCGGTATCAGGTATTTCGAATCATAAAACACCTGGTACACCGCGCTGCCCTTGGTAAACCACGAGCATTCAACGTAGATGGTATGCTTGTATTCGGGATAGGTGGAGCCGTCGCCATAATAAAAAACCTGTCCCAGCAAGCCAAGCTGCAATCCCATATCGGCATCGTAAGCCACCACGGGCAGCCCGGCCCAGGTCCAGCCGGTCTTCTTTTTCTCCTTCAGCGGCATGGCCGAAGAATCGGCCTGGGAAAACGCATGCATATTCAGCAAAATGATGAACATGACCGATGAAATGAAAAGTTTTCGCATGGTGGGAGTTATTTTTCTTTCTGCGGCTTCATCCGGAAAACAATAAAAAACAACGCGATGATCGTCAAACCGCTTAAAATGATTAAAACTGCATTTTCAGTAGCGCCGAAATCTTCGTAATCGCCGTTCAGGATTCCATGCTGGCCAAGGTAGGAAAAGACAACTGCCGCCCCGTTGTTGATAAAATGTGCACTGATGGGCACCCAGAGCGAGCCTGTAAAGTAAAAAAGGTACCCGAACATCACCCCGAGAAACATGCGCGGGAAGAATCCGTAAAACTGCATGTGCATGGCCGAAAACAGGAATGCCGATAAGAAAATGGCCACATGGATATTGCCCAGCCATTCCTTTAACAGGCGCTGCAGCAGTCCGCGGAACATGAACTCCTCGCCTATGGCCGGAAGCATGGCAATCATCACCAGGTTGAACATAAATCCTCCAAAGGAGGGCATCTTCATGAATGCATCCGTCAGTTTTGCCGCCTCATCCTCGGTGGCCTTCATCCAATCCTCAACACCGTGAAGAAAGCCGGGGAGGTGCATCGATTCGTTCATGGTCACCATCCAGTTGATAAATGGCAGGGAGGCAAACATAAGCACCAGGGTGATTAGATACGCAGGCCACCGCGATGGCTTGTCAATGAACAGGTACCGTGCGCTGTTCCGTTCGAAAAAATAACCGGCCAGCAACGTTGGGATGATAAACAGCCCGAAAGACTGGAGCACCTGGAAATACCGGAGAATCCGGATCGTTTTTTCATCGCCGAAGTCCGACAGCGCCGACAGGATGTCCTTCATCCCGAAACCAAAGATGGGGCCTGCCAGCGACAAGCCGGTAAAAAATGTGATCGAAAAGCAAAAGATCACCAGTAATATTGAAAACAGGAGCCGCGTGAACGGCGTCAGGCTTTCAAGGATGGGTTGTTTCCGGAAGTCCACTAAAATTGGCTATTTTTGCCGCTAAGATAGCACAATTTGGTAACGATCGGAAATATCGACCTGGGCGAATTCCCACTCATACTCGCCCCCATGGAGGACGTCACGGACTCCCCGTTCCGGGTGATATGCAGGCAGCACGGTGCCGATGTCGTCGTCACCGAATTCATTGCTGCCGAAGGATTGATCCGCGATGCGGAGAAAAGCAGCAACAAGATGCGGTTTATGCCTGAAGAGAGACCCATCGGCATCCAGATTTTCGGCGACAATGTGGAATCCATGATGAAAGCTGCCGAAGTGGCGGAGGCCGCCGGTCCCGATTACATCGACCTCAATTTCGGCTGCCCGGTGCGCAAAATCGTGATGAAAGGAGGGGGCGCCGCGCTGCTCCGGGACATCCCGAAAATGATCCGGATGACGGAGGCTGTGGTGAAGTCGACCAGTCTGCCGGTCACGGTTAAAACCCGACTGGGATGGGATGAAGCGCACAAGGACATTGTTGGTATCGCCGAACGCCTGCAGGATGTGGGCATCAGCGCCATCGCCATCCACGGCCGGACGCGGGCGCAGCTCTACGGCGGCGAAGCCGACTGGACGCTCATCGGAGAGGTGAAGCACAATCCGTACATGAAAATCCCTGTTTTCGGCAACGGGGATGTCGATTCCGGGCCAAAAGCGGAGGATATGAAAAACCGGTTTGGTGTTGACGGCATCCTGATCGGCCGGGCTGCAACCGGAAATCCATGGATCTTCCGGGAAATAAAATCATGGATGAAAGACCATTCCGTTCCCACGGTGCCCTCTGTCGCCGAACGGGTGGCGGTGGTAAGGCAGCACCTTGAGGCTTCAATACCCTACAAAGGCGATCGTGCCACACTGTTTGAAATCCGCAAGCTTTACAGCGGATATTTCCGGGGCATTCCCAATTTCAAATCGTGGCGGATGAAGATGGTCACAGCCACTTCCATCGACATGGTTCTCTCCCTTCTTAATGAGGTGGAACAAACTGTTGTTTGTTAAATTTCCGTACTTTTACGCCTCCAATCCCGCACCATTTGATATCGCTGAATCAGATTAAAGCTCCCATCTCCGGGCACATTGATGTTTTTGAAGGAAAATTCAGGGCATCAATGAAAAGTTCCGTTCCCCTGCTCGATACGATAACCCGGTACATTATCAAACGCAAAGGGAAGCAGATGCGCCCGATGTTTGTGTTCCTTTCCGCCGGACTTTGCGGAACAGTGAATGAAAGCACTTTCCGCGCTGCCTCGCTGATTGAACTGCTGCATACGGCCACCCTGGTCCACGATGACGTGGTGGACGATTCGAACCTGCGCCGCGGCTTTTTTTCGATCAATGCCCTCTGGAAAAATAAAATCGCCGTTTTGGTGGGCGATTACCTGTTGTCGCGCGGGTTGCTGCTTGCCCTGGAACAGGAGGAGTTCAACCTGCTCAAGATCGTTTCGAGCGCAGTCCGCGAAATGAGCGAAGGAGAATTGTTGCAGATTGAAAAAGCACGGAAACTGGATATCCGTGAAGATATCTATTTCGAGATCATCCGCAAGAAAACGGCGACGCTCATTGCATCCTGCTGTGCCTGCGGCGCCTCCTCCGTGAAAGTTCCGGAAGAACAGATCCGGGCGATGTGGACCTTCGGCGAATACGTGGGAATTGCATTCCAGATAAAGGATGACCTGTTCGACTACCAGCGCGGAAATTCTACCGGGAAGCCCAACGGGACCGACATCCGCGACCAGAAAATGACCCTTCCGCTGATATACCTGCTTAACAAATCCGGGTTCATTGAAAAACGCTGGATCATCAACACGGTGAAAAATCATCACAATGATGCGGCAAAGGTGAGGCAACTGATCGATAAAGTGGTTGAATGCGGCGGCATTGACTACGCCCGGGAAAAGATGCTGGAATACCGGCAGAAATCCCTCGACATCCTGCGGTCATTTCCCGACAACGAATACCGCAGGTCGCTGGAGCAACTGGTTTTGTTCACGACCGAACGCACTGCCTGAAATCATGCTTTCTTGAGCGTGAACCCAAACGTGGTTCCCACACCAATCGTGCTGCGGACATTGATCGTTTGCCGGTGTGCTTCCACAATATGCTTGACAATCGCCAGACCAAGTCCCTTCCCCTTCTTTGTGGCAGCCCTTCCGCGGTCGGTGCGGTAGAAGCGTTCAAAAACACGCACCAGTTCTGCTGAGCCGATACCGATACCGTTGTCAGTGATTTCGGTGAGGATGTTTTCATCCATGTCGAAAAAAGTGATCTTGGTCTTGCCGTTTTCGTGGTTCCCGTAACGGATGGAATTGTCGATGATGTTGGTGAGCACCTGCCGGATCTTGTCTTTGTCACCTTCAACCATAACCGGCTTGCCCCGATCATTGATCACCATCTGGATGTCGCGTTTATGCGCCTTCATCTCCAGCAGGTCCGTAACTTCCCGGGTGAGGGTCACAATATCGAACCGGGTAATGTTCATCTTCATCTGACCGGATTCCAGCTGTGAAATTTCATCCAGGTCTTCCAGGATCCTGACCAGCCGTTCGATGCTTTTCTCGGTACGTTTCAGGTATTCCCTGTTCACGGCCGGATCTTCCAACCCTCCGTCGAGCAGGGTGGACACATAACCCTGGATGTTGAACAGCGGAGTTTTCAGCTCGTGCGACACATTCCCGATGAAATCGCGGCGGTATTGCTCCAGCTGCTTCAGTTGCTCGATCTCCTGCTGCTTCTCCGATTCCCAGTTATCGACCTCAGTCTGCACATGGTCGATGATGCTGGTGGCCGGGTGGGGAAAAGGCAGTTCCTTTTTACCGACCTTGACAGAATGGATCGACTTGTAAATCAGCCGGATCTTGCTGTAAATAAACCGCTCCAGGGTGTAAAGAAAAATGCTGTAGGCAATGATGAATATGGCCGCCGAACTTATCACCAGCGCAAGGAACGTATAATAATAGGTAAAGGCTTTGTCAAAAATGATTCCCACCGAAACCAGGAACAGCAGTACGTATGCTGCCGTGATGATCCCTGCATTCAGCACTGCAAGGTTCCTGGGTTCATGCAGCTTCATTCTTCGTCGAATTTATACCCAACGCCCTTGATGGTGCGGATGCTTTCGATATCCAGCTTTTCGCGGATGCGGCGGATATGGACATCGATGGTGCGATCGCCTACCACCACGTCATCTCCCCACACATTGGCAAAGATTTCCTCCCTTGTTACGACTTTATCCGGACGGGAAACGAGAAACTGCAGCAATTCGAACTCCTTGCGCGCCAGGGTGATTTCGGTCCCGTCTTTCACTATGACATACTTGTCCTTATCGATGGTGAAACCTTTCAGGGGAATGACATTGCTGTTTTCGGGAACCTCTTTGTACCTTCTCAGCAGGGCCTGGATCCGGCTGATGAATAATTTCGGCTTGATGGGTTTCGTGATGTAGTCGTCGGCTCCGGCTTCAAACCCGGCAATCTGGGAATAGTCTTCTCCCCGTGCGGTTAAAAATGCGATCAGGGTGCCTGCCAGTTCGGGAATTTTCCGAATTTCGGCGCAGGCCTCCATGCCGTCCATCACCGGCATCATCACATCGAGGATCACCAGGTGGGGCTTTTGCTCCCTTGCCAGTTTCACGGCTTTTTGCCCGTTTTTGGCCTTAATAACCTGGTAGCCCTCTTTTTCGAGGTTATAACCAAGAAACTCAAGAATGTCAGGTTCGTCGTCAACCAGCAGGATCTTGATTTCGCTGTTTTCCATAGCATAATTAATATGGTGTAAAGGTAAATTTATTTTACGAAGTTCAGTGAAGAAATGGTGGATGAGCTCCCGCGAAAAAGGACGAACAATCTGAACTGATGAAATTCTTTCATACTTTTATACAAATTTTCCCGATGAAAAGGATTGCCTTGTTTTTTTTGATTTTACTGCCATTCGCCGGCATGACGCAACGATTCAACGGAGGAATTACAGCCGGCGGACTGATCAGCCAGGTTGACGGCGACACCTGGGTTGGATACCATAAGGTCGGGTACCTTGCCGGCGGATTTGTCAGCCTTAAAATTTCACCGCACTCCTCTTTTCAGCTCGGGATGGAATACATTCAGAAGGGTATGAGGCAGAATGCCGACACCCTGACAAATATGGGAACCACCTACCTTACGCGGTTGCACTACCTTGAGATTCCCCTGCTTTACCAGTTCACCTTCGCAAAACGCATCCAGGCTGAGATTGGCCCGGCGGCCGACATATTGCTGGGAAGCTACGACGAGGTCAACGGCCAGGAGGTTCCGGTCTTGACGGTTCCGTACTGTTCGGTTAACCTGTGCGGAATCGCTGGTGTTTCATGCTTCATTACCGACCACCTGAAGGCCGGGTTGAGGTTCAATTATTCGCTGATATCCACCAGGGACGGGCATGTTGCCGGGGAACGGAAAATTTTGTTCGGATATGGCCAGTACAACAATGTGTTGTCGCTGGCGCTGAGTTGGTATTTTAAGCCCAGGGATTATTAAGGAATATTTCACCCCTACGGGGTTTGATATTGTGATTTACGTTATTTTGCTATAATAATTTCAGCCCTTTGGGCTTTTATACCAGCGGTGAAAAGCGAAAAGCGGGGTGGCACAAACTATTCACTTTTCTCTTTTACTTTTTCAATAGGAATTTTTCACTGAAAACTGTTCGTTAAAGAGTGAACAACGATGAGTGAACAGCGATGAGTGAATAGAGAAAATCTAAAAATGAAAAACTATAAAATCATCATCGGAATCACCGGGGCCAGCGGCGCCATTTATGGCAAACTGCTGCTGGAACGCCTGCGCGGACTTGAAGATCAGGTTGAGGCCTGCGGGGTTATATTTTCGGAAAACGCAAAAGCCGTCTGGAAATTCGAGTTGGGGGAAGACCCCGTCACAGTCAATGTTCCCGGCAGGGTGGTGTATCAACCCGGCAATTTTTTTGCACCCATGGCCTCGGGTTCGGCCGGGTATGACGCCATGATCATCTGCCCGTGTACCATGGGAACACTTGGCAGGATTGCAGCCGGCGTGTCGTCGGACCTTATCACCAGGGCCGCGGATGTCATGATGAAAGAGCGGAAAAAACTCATCCTCGTTACGCGTGAAGCGCCGCTCAGCCTGATCCACCTGAACAACATGAAACTGCTTACCGAAGCCGGCGCTATCATTTGCCCCGCATCACCCTCGTTCTACAGCAAACCCGCCACCATCGAAGCGCTCGCCTTGACCGTGGTCGACCGGGTGTTAAGCCTGGCCGGGTTCAGCCTCGACACCTATGCCTGGGGATCCGTGTAGAGACGCGCAACGGCACGTCTCTACACGGATCCTGCCCGGATATTCCGCATCAGCCGCTGGTAACCCAGCCGCCTGACCGGTGAATCCCGGAAAATCAGTTCAAAATCGTCCGCGGTAAGGGCAAGCCAGTCATTCTTCCTCATGCGTTTCAATGATTCGCCGGGCAGGAATTCCGGGACCGAATGGGTGCTGGCAAAACGATTGTACGGACAAACATCCTGGCAAATGTCGCAGCCGTAAATGCGATCGCTTAATTTACCTTTGATGTTCTCCGGGATTTCCTCCCTGTTTTCAATCGTCTGGAATGATATGCAGCGCACGATATCGAGCTGATACGGATGGTCCAGTGCTCCTGTCGGGCAGGCGGAAACGCAACTGTCGCAGGCACCGCAGTGATCTGTTTCGGCAGCGTCCGGTTCCAGTTCAAGGCTGGTGAGCATGATGCCGATAAAAAACCAGGAACCTGCATTTTTGCTGATGATCAGTGTGTTTTTTCCCTGCCATCCGGCTCCGCATTTCATGGCCCAGGTTTTTTCCAGTACAGGCCCCGAATCCACAAAACATTTAGACCGGGCGTCGCCGTTTACCGACCCGATAAAGCCGGCCAGTTCCTTCATCCGGTGGCGGATAATTTTGTGGTAATCATCCCCGCAGGCATGTTTGGAGATGATGAGATTATCCGTTTCGGGCAGAGCCTCCGGCGGATAGTAGTTCATCAGCAGGGCGATCACCGACTTTGTCCCGGGCATTACCAGTTCGGGATTCAGCCGTTTTTCCATGTACGTTTCAAGGTAATCCATGCCGGCATGGCCATTCCTTTGGATAAAACCGGTATAAAAAGGTCGCAGATGGCCAAGGGATTCATTTCGGGCAACGCCGCAATAAGAGAAACCAAGGCGCAGGGCTTCGGCTTTTATAAGATGCTTCAGGTCAGTCATTTTCTGAAGGCTTAATCGAACAGCCTCGGATGTTCGCCGGCTTTCACCTTTCCCAGGTGCCGGTAGGCGAGTTCAGTCACTTCGCGGCCCCTCGGTGTGCGCATCAGGTATCCTTCCTGGATGAGAAATGGTTCGTACACCTCTTCAATGGTGCCTGCATCTTCGGAAACGGCGGTGGCAATGGTGCCAAGTCCGACAGGTCCGCCCTTGAATTTTTCGATGATGGTGACCAGTATCTTATTGTCCATCTCGTCGAGCCCGTTTTTGTCGACATTCAGCGCGCCAAGGGCATACTGGCTGATGTTCAGGTCGATGGTGCCGTCGCCTTTTATTTGTGCAAAATCGCGCACCCTGCGCAATAACAGGTTGGCAATGCGGGGCGTTCCGCGGCTTCTTCGTGCGATTTCGGCGGTGGCGGCCGTATCGATCGGCACATCGAGGATTGCTGCCGAACGGTGGATGATCTTGTCGAGGGTTTCGGCTTTGTAATAGTTCAGCCGCGAATTGATGCCGAACCGCGAACGGAGCGGCGCGGTGAGCAACCCCGAGCGCGTTGTGGCGCCCACCAGTGTGAAAGGGTTGAGCTTGATCTGGATGCTGCGTGCGTTCGGCCCGGTTTCGAGCATGATGTCGATTTTATAATCTTCCATGGCCGAATACAGGTATTCTTCAACAACAGGCGACAACCGGTGGATCTCATCGATGAAGAGCACGTCGTTGGGTTCAAGCCCTGTGAGCAATCCGGCCAGGTCTCCCGGTTTATCAAGCACGGGCCCCGAAGTCACACGCATGTTCACATGCAGTTCATTCGCAATGATATGTGCAAGGGTGGTTTTACCCAATCCCGGGGGACCGTGAAGCAAAACATGGTCAAGAGCCTCCCCGCGTTGCCTGGCAGCCTGCACGAAAATTTTCAGGTTCTCGACAATGGCCTCCTGTCCCGAGAATTCGATAAAACCGCCGGGACGCAGCGTTTTTTCAAGTTCTTTCTCTGCAGGATTCAACTGCTTGCCAGTAGGATCAAGGTTTTCATTCATCTTCACAAAAGTAAAATATTTTTGTACATATCAATTGTAATAAAATTTGATTATCTTTACGTTATCTTTTTAAACAGCCACCCATGCAGCCCATCATCGTAGCCGTTGACTTTTCGAATACGTCCATTCATGCATTGGAATACGCCATTGCCGTGGCCAATAAAATGAAATCGGATATCCACATGGTATGGGTGGATAAACTTATTTCCCAGGAATCCGTTTATCCCGACACCTCCAACGAAAACAGGAACGAAGCAAAAAAACGGTTCGAGGAACTTATATCGCTCTACAGTAAAGAACTGGTAAAGGGAATAGCGCTTGACTACAAGTTGAAAAAAGGCAGGATTTACCGTGAGGTCGATAACATGGCAAGGCTTTTGGAAGCGGAACTTATCATAACGGGTGCTCATGGAATATCCGGCTATGAAGAGTTCTGGATCGGAAGTAATGCGTATAAAATCGTCACTTATGCAACCAACCCGGTGATCACGGTCCGCCACGATTTTAACATCAGGAAAAACATTGAACGGATTATCGTTCCCATGGATGGATCCACCGAAACTCTTCAGAAAATTCCGTTTGTGGAAAAACTGGCTGCTTTGTTCAATTCAGAGGTTCACCTTGTTTCAATTCACAACAGCCATCTCAAATCAATTCAGCGGATTACTGAAAAATTCGCCCAGGCGGCAAAGACGCATCTTCAGAGCCGCAAAATCACAATCATCGAAGACAGTATTGTGGCGAACGACCTTACAAAAGCAGTCCTGCAATATGCCGGGAGGGTAGATGCCGACCTGATTGCCGTCATGACCGAACAGGAAACCCCGGTGAATATCCTGCTTGGAGCCCAGGCTCAGCAACTGATCAATCAATCATCCATCCCGGTGCTTAGTATTCACCCACAGGAAAACTTCCATCTGTCGTAATTATGAAATGCCGCCTCCCGAATCGATTGCTCGTTTTTATCCTTCTCCTGGGAAGCAGTTCATTATTCGGCCAGGCATATGATCCTGCAACCGGCAAAACCGAAATTATCCAGGACGCAAGGATAGACATCCTGGTGAAGAAGCATATCCAGATCAACCAGGCTCTTGCGACAATGGATGGTTTCAGGATTCAGCTGTTCTCCGATTCGGGAAACAATTCTAAAAACAAGGCCCAGGCTGTTCATGACGAATTTCAGTCGAGATACCCCCGCACCGGGGTATACCTCTCCTTTAAATCGCCGAATTATAAGGTGAGAGTTGGTGATTTCAGGACAAAACTCGATGCCCAGCGATTCCTGATCGAACTTACAGGCGATTACGCCAATGCCTTTATCATTGCAGACCAGATCAATTTACCAAAAACAGATTACTAAAACTTCAGGTATGAATAAAATAGTAGTTGCCATTGATTTTTCTGAATGTTCAATCAATGCATTCCTCCATTCATTATCCATTGCCGAGCATTGCAATGGGGAACTGATTCTGCTCTGGGTGGACAAAGCCTCAGGCGACAAAGATAAATTTTCAGATAAAACCTACAGGTCTGCGGCGAATGTGCAGAAAGCCTTTGAGGAGATGATCGCAAAATACCAGCCTGAACATCCTGCGGTTCAGATGAGCTGGAAAATCAGGAAAGGAAAAATCTATGTAGAGGTGAATGAGGAAGCAAAGTCTGTAGGTGCCTTACTGATTGTTACCGGGACACACGGCTCTTCGGGTTTTGAAGAATTCTGGATCGGGAGCAACGCCAATAAGATCGTTTCGGCAAGCAAATGCCCGGTTATCACCATCCGCGGAGGGATTGACATCAAACGCCCGCTTACTAAAATTATTCTCCCGATCGACACTGCTGAAGAAACAAGGCAGAAAGCCTCATTCACCGCCTACATTGCAAAACAGCACGGGGCTGAGGTCTTCATCCTGAAATTGTATACGTCGAAGTCAAAGTCTATCAGGAAGATGGTGGATATTTATGCGAACCAGGTAGCCGAATACCTGCAACAGGAAAATATAAAATTCCATGTGGATGAGGCTGACTGCGAAAATATTTCGGATGCCACCATTGAATATGCCGCCAGCAAGGATGCAAACATGATCGCCATCATGACAGAGCAGGAGATTGCGACATCGAACATATTCCTCGGGCCTTTTGCCCACCAGATTGTCAATCACTCACCTTACCCCGTGCTCAGCATCCACCCGAAAGACAGGCTGGCTGCCGCACTGGAATTCTGAAAGATCCTTTTCAATACCTGTCCAGGCAGTTCAAATCCGCAAAGGCCACTTTGAGCCGTTCCACCATTGATTTTTCCCCTTCACGAAGCCACACACGCGGATCATAGAATTTTTTATTGGGTTTGTCATCGCCTTCGGGGTTGCCAATCTGACCCTGCAGGAAACCTTCATTCTTTTTGTAGAAGTTCAGGATCCCTTCCCAGAATGCCCATTGGGTGTCGGTGTCGATGTTCATTTTTACCACGCCATACCCCAGCGCTTCGGCAATTTTTTCAGGTTCTGAACCTGAACCGCCGTGAAACACGAAATTGACCGGGTTCGGACCGGTGTGGAATTTCTCCTGGATATACACCTGGGAATTATGTAAAATTTTCGGTTCAAGTTTTACATTGCCCGGTTTGTAAACGCCGTGAACATTACCGAAAGATGCGGCAATTGTGAAATTCGGGCTCACGCCCAGGAGGGTTTCATAAGCATGCGCCACATGTTCGGGCTGGGTGTACAACCGCGAACTGTCGATCCCGGTGTTGTCAACGCCGTCTTCCTCGCCGCCGGTCACGCCGAGTTCGATCTCGAGTGTCATACCTATTTTGCTCATGCGCTCAAGATAGCGTTTGCAGATCTCGATATTTTCTTCCAGGGTCTCTTCCGAAAGGTCGAGCATGTGTGAACTGAACAGCGGTTTGCCGTGTTTTGCGAAATGCTTCTCCCCGGCATCGAGCAGGCCGTCGATCCACGGCAGCAGTTTTTTCGCGGCATGGTCGGTGTGGATGATCACCGGGATCCCGTATAATTCAGCAATCTCATGGATATGCCGGGCACCCGCAATGCTTCCTTTGATGGCAATGCGTTCATTCTCATTCTTCAACGCTTTGCCGGCATAGAAAATTCCGCCGCCGTTTGAAAACTGGATGATTGCCGGGGAGTTTACTGCACGGGCAGCCTCCATGACTGCGTTTACAGAATCCGAGCCAACAACATTTACTGCCGGGATGGCAAATTTCTGATCTTTTGCAATGCGGAATATTTCTTGTAAGGCTTGGCCTGTAGCTACTCCCGGAGCTACTTTATCTTTTATCTTTTCTGACATATTGATGGGTTTAAAGGTTCTTTCGGATGATTATTCAAAAGTAATCATTGCCCGGTAATTTTCAAAACAATTTAAATTAATTTAAACTAAGATTAAATAAACGATATCTTTGTATTGTGAAGTTGAAAACAACATTGCATGAAAAACCTATTTTTAATCCTGACCTTTTTTGTCTGCAGCTATAACCTTTGGGCCCAGGACAGGATTTTTAACTACGTCTATCAAAGCGGGATTCTGGGCAGGGGAGACAGGGAATTGGAAATCTGGACGACATACAGTGCCGGTCGTGAGAATTTCTACCACGGGCTGGACACCAGGGCTGAATTTGAAATCGGGTTAAACAGGCACCTGCAAACAGCTTTTTATCTGAACTATACATCAAAAGCAACAGGGCAGGCGAACGACAGCGTTACTTTGCTGGAAAAGGAAAATGATTTTAGTTTTTCCAATGAATGGAAAGTGAAATTGAGTGATCAGGCTGCGAACGTTATCGGATTGGCTCTTTACGGAGAGATAACGATTGGCACCACGGAATTTGGTATTGAAGCCAAAGTGATCCTGGATAAACAAATCGGGCTGGTTACGCAGGCATTGAACATAGTATTCGAACCCGAATGGGAGTGGAAACCGCAAGAGGGGAAAATAAAAACCTCGGCCGAATATAAATTTGAATTCAATTATGGCATTGGTGTTGCGCTGGGCAAAGGATGGTCTCTGGGAGCAGAAATTCGTAATCCGAATGTATATTATGATGACCATTGGGTAAATAGCGCATTATATGCAGGCCCGACAGTTTCTTATTCCATGAATGCATTTTGGATCAACCTGACGTTCATGCCCCAGATTGCTGGATTACGGGGAATAACTCCGGGTCAGGGGCTCAATCTGGATGAGTTTGAACGCTACCAGGGACGGCTGCTTTTTTCTTATGCCTTTTGATGAACATGGAGGATAAGTATAAAACCGCAACCTGGTTGTACTATAATTTTGGAAGATATGTTTTCCGATAAATATAAAGTCCTGGCAATGATAGCGTTTGCAGCGATAGTTGCCTGTTCCCCGGCCTTATACCTGCCAACTCCGGAACTGGCGCAAAGCAGGCAAATACCGATTGAACACCTCAACCAGGGCAGGAAATTGTATATTGAACACTGCGGCAGTTGCCATCGATTGTATCTGCCGGCTCAGTTTCAGGACAATGTATGGCGCATGATGGTTGATTCCATGCAGCCGAGGGCAAAAATCAATACCAGCCAAAAGCTGCTCGTCCTTGATTATATTCTTTCAGGAAAATAATTTATATTGTACCTTTGTCGCCTGATTGGCTCCGTAGTTCAATTGGATAGAATGGCAGATTCCGGTTCTGTTGGTTGG
>JBAXDH010000036.1:0-30369 GCA_037141055.1 bacterium
TTTTCGTTTTTATCCTTTTATCATCGTTAATACCATTTTGAATTTTTCCAGCGCATTCACCGAATGAGGTATTCCGGCCGGCATGATGATGGTTTCGCCGGTGTTCAGAATAAACTGCGCCTCGCTGATGATTATCTCCGCTTTACCTTCGATTACCTGCAGCATGGCATCATACGGTGCCGAATGTGTACTGAGACGCTGCCCCTCGTCAAAAGAGAACAGCGTAACCGTTCCAACAGGGCGGTCGATGATCCGTTTGCTGATGATTCCTTCAGATGAATAATCTACTTTTTCGGAGAACCGGAAAACGTTTGAGTGTTCGAAAATACCTTTTTCCATGAGAATTATTTTTTTACAACAGACCAACCGCCTTTTAATCCAAAGATAAACCATGCCAGCGCCAGCGAACCGGCTGCAAACACGGTATCGCCGATCACCCTGAGCCAGCGGAAGAAGGCAATGGTGGGATCCTGCAGAAAATCTGCCGAACGTGCGTACCACATGCCTGTTTTGACGCTAACCCATGTTTGTGCAAGGCCAACCGGGAGCACGCTGATAAAAACCATCAGGGCCAGTCCGATGTTTATCGTCCAGAAGGCAAATTTCACCCATTTTTCGTTCCAAACTTTCTCCGGTTCCATACTTTTCAAAACAAAAAGCATGAGCCCGATGCCAAGCATTCCATATACACCGAACAAAGCCGTGTGTCCGTGCACCGGTGTGGTGTTCAGCCCCTGCATATAATATAATGCGATGGGAGGGTTAATCAGGAATCCGAAAATACCGGCACCTACGAGGTTCCAGAAGGCAACAGAAAGGAAAAAATAGATGGGCCATTTATACCCCGCAATCCAGTTACGGCTTTGCGAAATTTTATAATTCCCGTATCCTTCAAACCCCATCAGTACCAGCGGAACAACTTCAAGCGCACTGAATGTGGCCCCCAGGGCCAGAACCGCCGTTGGAGTCCCGGTGAAATACAGGTGGTGGAATGTTCCAAGGATGCCTCCCGATAAAAATACGATGGTCGAGATCAGCACGCTGGCCGTAGCCGTTGCAATGCGAACCAGTCCAAGGCGGACAAACAGAAAAGCGATGGCCACGGTTGCAAAAACTTCGAAAAAACCCTCAACCCAGAGGTGAACCACCCACCAGCGCCAGTATTCCGCCACCGCAAGGTTTGTCTGGCGGCCCCACATCAGCCCGGCGCCATAAAAGGCCGCAATGGCGATGGTCGAAATCAGGAACATTGTCAGCAACGATTTGTTTTCCGATTTGGCTTTCAGGGCGGGCATCAGTCCGCGGGCCATCAGCACCAGCCAGATAATCAGGCCGGTAAACAGGAACAACTGCCAGAAGCGGCCCAGGTCAACATATTCGTATCCCTGGTGCCCGAACCAGAAGTTTGTGACAAGGCCCAAACGCTGCATGACTCCCAGCCACTGGCCAATGAGCGAACCGACCACAATCACCAGGAGGGCGATAAAAAGGAAATTAACCCCAAGTGCCTGGAATTTTGGCTCCTTCCCAGAAACAGCAGGGGCAAGGTATAAGCCGGTAGCCAGCCAGGAGGTTGCAATCCAGAAAATCGCCAGCTGAATATGCCATGTCCGCGAGATGGAATATGGGAGAATGCCCGAAAGCGGCAACCCATAGAATGCCTGTCCCTCCACGCCATAATGTGCCGTAATCACGCCCATCAGAATCTGCACGAGTATCAGGGCTGTTACAACCCAGAAATATTTCAGGGTGGCTTTCATCGATGGGGTAAAAATACCGCCAAGCATGGGGTCTTTCGAGGGAATTTCACTTTCCGTGAGTTCATCTTCTTTGCGTGAGGCATAATACCAGCTCATGAGGCCGATGCCTGCTATGAGCATGATCACGCTGAAACCGGTCCAGAGGATCAGTGAACTTGTCGGTTTGTTGTCAACCAGCTCTTCCGACGGCCAGTTGTTGGTATAGGAGATCTCACTTCCGGGGCGATCGGTAACACACGCCCAGGATATCCAGAAAAAGAAGGCGTTCATCTTGCTCATGCGTCCGGAATCCTTGATGGTGTTGGGCGGAATCGCATAGGCATCGCGCAGTTTTTCCAGTTTCGGATCAGCCATGAATAAACCGGCATAATGCTCGCCAACTGCTTTGATTGCCCGGGCGCGGAGCGGGGAAATCCCGATTTTTCCGGTTGCGGCATCATATGTATTGGTGCGAAGTTCGCATTGAAGCCTGATCTTCAGCATGGCTTTCTGTTCTGCCGTGACATCGGCGTATGGCTTGTGAAAAGAAGTATCAGCCAGGTAATCCAGGATGTATTGCGATTCGCGGTGAAGCCAGTCGGCCGACCAGTCGGGCGCCACATATGAACCATGGCCCCACACCGTTCCAACTTCCTGTCCGCCGATTGACTGCCATATGTTCTGGCCGTCTTTGATATCCTGCCCGGAAAACAGCACCGTTCCGTCTGTGGAAACAACCTCCGAAGGAATCGGCGGCGCCTGTTTGTAAATTTCCCGTCCGTAATATATCAGGACCGAGAAAGAAATTGTCATTACGGCAATAAAGCCAAACCATAGTTTTCTTGTCTGCATATTTTTAGGTTTAAATGAAAATGCATCGTCTACGTCCACTCCTCGTCGATCACCTCTCCCTGCAGGTTTACGATCGCCTGTTTGATGGGGATGTTCCGCCCGGCATTGTTCCTGGCAGTCTGTGCAAGGTGAAGGAGGCCTCCGCAACAGGGAACCTCCATCATCACCACGGTGAGTGAATTGATTTTGGTGTCGGCGATCATGGAAGAGAGTTTCTGGATGTAGGACTCTTTGTTGCTGTCAAGCTTCGGACAGGCAATCGCCAGCGATTTTCCCTTCAGGAACCGCGCATGAAAATTTCCCATGGCAAAAGCGGCACAATCGGCAGCCAATAGCACATCGGCATTTTTAAAATAGGATGCCTGCGGGTTCAGCAGGTGCAGCTGAACAGGCCACTGGCGTAGTTGAGACGGGGCCGGCTGAGACGGGGCCGGCTGAGACGGGGCCGGTTGAGACGGGGCCGGTTGAGACGGGGCATGCCCCGTCTCAACAACGGGTACTGCCCGAAAATCTTTAGCCGCCGACCCGGGGCAACCGCATTCACCACTATGGTGAGACGCATCGCGCAGCGTCTCTGAATTCTCTGATTTTTCCGGATTCATCATGATGTTGTTTTCTTTTAAATAATCAATTGCCTGTTGTAAAAATTCTGTTTCGTTATGATCCCTGAGATGCTCAAGGTGTGCCAGAATGGTGTTCCTCCCTTTCGGAACCATCATCTCCATCACCTTACGTTCGTCGTAAGGCTCTGCTTCCCGTTCGATGATTTCAATCGCCCCTTCGGGGCAATGGCCAATGCATGCACCAAGACCATCGCAGAACAAATCGCTGATCAGCCTTGCTTTGCCATCGATAAGCTGCATGGCTCCCTCGTGACAATTCGGAATGCAAATGCCGCATCCGTTGCATTTTTCTTCATCAATCTGTATAATTTTTCGCTTCATATATTATAGGTGTATTTAGGTATCTAATTGCCTTTATACGTGCAAAAAAAATCAAAGGTATGACTGCAGTGTTTGTTCATTCAGAAATTTCTTGAATTCCGTGGTAAGCCTGTTTACGACTGTTCCCATCAGGCACCGGTCAAATCCGCAGAGATCGTAGGACAAAGGACATTCTCCGACATCGAGCGGACCTTCGATAGACTGGTAAATATCAAGCAAACTGACGTTTTTGGGGGACATCCTCATCGAAAACCCGCCTGAAGGACCACGCACCGATTTCAGCATCTCATTTTTGACAAGCCGCTGCAAAACTTTTGCAATGTGATTTTTTGAAAATCCTGTAATTTCAGCGATCTTTACCGCATTGATTCCATCTCCGGAGCGGGCAATCAAAACCATGCTGTGAATGGCAATTGAGGAAGCTTCTGAAAGGGCAAAAATTTTGGACATATATTATTCAGGTATTTGAATACGCAAATGTATTTACAATTTTCGAATCTTCAACAAAAAAAATAAAATAATTTTTAATCCGGCATTAATCATTAATTCCCTGATATTTACAAGTAGGTCCTCCATTGAACATCCCTGGTGGTCCGATGAAAACATGAAAAGAACTGTTTATTTATTAACGCTGTTTTGCGGTTTATCGATGCTCTGCCTTTCACAAAACCTTCCGGTCGGGCATCAAACTGTAACATTTGCGGATCCGGCACGGGGAAACCGTCCCATCCCGTCTGAAATATACTATCCGGCATTGGTTGCAGGAGAAAACACCCCTGTTTCAGCCGGCGTATTTCCCGTGATCGTATTCGGCCATGGATTTCAAATGGGGTTTGATTCCTATGTATACTTCAAAAACTCCATGGTCCCTGGCGGGTACATCGTGGTTTTTCCGAAAACCGAAAATTCGCTCACGCCAAGCCACGCAGAATATGGGGCCGATCTTGCTTTCCTGGTCGTTCAGATGAAGTCCGAAGGAATGAATCCTGCTTCCCCGTTTTTTCAGCATATCGACAGTACGTCAGCCATCATGGGACATTCGATGGGGGGCGGTGCATCTTTCCTCGGATGTAAAAACAACTCCATTCCCACCGTGATGGTTACATGGGCGGCTGCCGAAACAACTCCTTCCGCAATTGCCGCTGCGCGGAATATTACAATCCCATCCCTGGTATTCGCCGCCGATAAAGATTGTATTACCCCTCCGGCTTCAAACCAGATCCCTATGTATGATTCGCTGGCCAGCGGCTGTAAGGTATTCATCAACATCAAGGGAGGGGGACACTGCTATTTCGCAGATGCGAACTTTATCTGCTCCCTCGGAGAGATCGGGTGCCCGGCATTTACCATTTCCCGGGAACAGCAGCATGCAACAACCCTTGATTTTACGAAACTTTACCTGGCTTATTACCTGAAAAACCAACCAACCGCCTGGAACGCATTCAATGATTCTTTAAATAATTCTCCCCGGATTACTTTTCAAAAATCATGCACGACAACTTCTTTAATCCAGGACATTCAGAAAATATCGCTGCAGGTCTTTCCCAATCCTGCCGGAGATTATACAACGATTAACGGTACCGGTTTGGGGAATGAGCCTATCTTTGTAAAGATTTCAGACATTACAGGACGAAATATCCGCAACCTCAGCCTTCGACCCATGGATAACCGGTTTCAACTGATACTCGACCTGAGATTATGGGCCAGTGGCGTTTACTTCGCCGAAGTTCACGGCTCCGGTGATTTCAGTGTTGTCAAAATAATTAAAAACTGATTTGTCGCATATCTCTATGACCAGGGCTATCTCAAGTTTACAGAATCCGTTGATAAAGAATGTGCTGCTGCTTGGCGAAAAACCCCGCGCCCGGAAAGAGCAAAACCGCATCGTAATTGAAGGTTTGCGCGAAATCCGCCTCGCAGTTGCAAGCGGGTTCACCATTACCGATCTTTTTTACTCCCCCGGGATAATTCCGTCAGATGAAGTGACGTCGCTGTATTCTCAGCAAAACCAACCGGAACTGATCGAGGTAACGGCCGATGTTTTCAACCGGATGGCTTATCGCAAGGACAGCGGCGGGTTGATAGCCCTTGCTGAACCGAGAAGACTTGGGTTTGGTGATCTTCAGTTAAGAACAAATCCGCTACTCCTTGTTCTTGAAACGGTTGAGAAACCGGGAAACCTCGGTGCCCTGCTCCGGACTGCAGATGCCGCCAACCTTGACGCAGTGATCATATGTGATCCGCAGACAGATATTTACAATCCAAATGCCATCCGATCGAGCATTGGTTGCATTTTCACAATGCCGGTAGTTACATCTTCATCCGAAGATGCCATCACCTGGATGCGAACCGCAGGAATAAAAATGTTCGGAACAGCGTTAACCGCAACCCGCCATTATCATGAAACCGATTTCTGCCGGCCGGCAGCCATCATCATGGGTTCAGAAGCAAACGGGTTGAGCAGCACCTGGCTTTCGGGGGCCGACGACCTTATCAAAATTCCCATGATGGGAAAGATCGACTCCATGAATGTTTCAGCATCCGCAGCCATCGTGATCTTTGAGGCCATGCGGCAGCGGGGGTTCCGCTAGCCTATTTGTACTTTTCATCGCCCGGCTTCAATTCTAGAAAACCTTTCGGCATCTTGCTTTTGAAGTCGATCAGTTTCCCTGTCGCAGGGTGGCGGATTGAAAGATAGAACGCGTGCAGCCTGATGCGGCGTTCATACGTGGAATCGGCTCCGTAACGCCGGTCGCCCACCACCGGGCAATCCATTTCCGACAAATGCACCCTGATCTGGTTCTTGCGGCCGGTTTCCAGTTCAACTTCCAGCAGCGCGTAATCAGGTGTCCGGTCCATCACGCGGTAATGGGTGATCCCCAGTTTGGCGCCTTCCTGAACCTGTACCGAATATACCCGCTGATCGTGTCCTTCCATCAGCCAGCTGCGGATGGTTCCCTTATCCTCTTTTGGCTGGCCCTCCACCAGCGCATAGTACAATTTTTTGGTGTCCATCCAGTGATTCTTGATCTCCTCCTGGATCTTCTCACTCTTGGCAAAAAGCAAAATCCCGGAAACTTCCCGGTCGAGCCTGTGAACCACAAACAAGCGCTCCTTTCCTTTTGAATTTTCCTTGACGTACGCCGCCATCTGCTGGTAAAACGACGTTCCTCCCAGTCCGCGGTCGCCAATGGTGAGCAGTCCAGCCGGCTTCACTGCAACCAGGATGGCTCCATCTTCAAAAAGAACCTGGTACGGAGGCTTGACCTTATTGATCTTAACGGCCTGCTTTACATACTCAACAGCGTCTCCTTCCTTGAGCATGGCAGCCGGGTTGGTCACCATCTTCCCGTTCACACGAACATTGCCATGCACGATCTTGTTCTTCACCGTCGTTTTTGAGGCGGTTTGAAGTTGACTGAACAGATGGTCTAAAAGGGTTGTCGGCTCCTGTATCTTTATTTTCATGGCGAGATTTTACCTACATTTTAAATTTGCACGGGATGACTATGCTGTAACGTCGTTTGCAACGTCTTATTTTCTACTGTTCGTAATGCTCGATAAAACAAGATCCCTGTTTTTTACTGCATTTGGAAATTGCGGGTTCAGTTCGATGATTTTAATGAAGTCAGCCAGCGCATCATCATACTTTTTCAGCATGTACAGGGCAGCTCCCCTGTTGTTGTATGCATTCACATATTTATCATCAATGATGATGGCTTCATTCAGGTTTGTGATTGCTCCAACATAATCGCCCAGGTCATTTTTTGCTGCGCCGAGGTTGCTGTATGCCGTCACTTTTTCTTCACGGGATATTTTCAATGTTAACGCCTTTTCATAATCAGACGCCGACTTTCTTAAATATGTTTTCCGGTTGATGCTGTCACTGGCATATAACACATTGGCATAATAATCGCGATAACAGTTGCCCCGGTTTATAAATGCATTGCCGTAGAGGGAATCTATTCTTATTGATTCGGAATAATCCCGGGCAGCTCCCTGAAAATCGTTCAGGGCAAATTTTGCATATCCAAGATTATAATACGACCTTGCTTTATCCATAGGCATTAATGCATATTTTGCAGCATTTTCAAAATCGCCGATGGCAGCTTTAAGATATTGCGCTTTTTTCAAACCGTCACCGGCATATAAAACATCGGCATAATACATCACATCATAACTTCCTCTTAAAAAACAGGCCTTCCCGCAAAACGGATATTTGTTTATCACATCGGAAAAAACCGTTTCATCATTTTCCCATATTTTCACACGGCTGTATGCGGCAGATGAAAAGAAAAGGAAAACGAATGAAAAGGCAACCAGCAGGTATGTTTTGTGCGTTGACTTCACTTGCATATACAAATGGTCAAAGAGCCTTCCGAAAATATAAAATATTCCGATGTACGGAATATACGTATACCGATCGGCCATCGTTGCAGCTCCTGCCGGGATGATCTGCAGCACGAGGATAATTGTTATCACGAAAAAAAGAAAACCAAAAAGGACCTCTTTCCCCCATTTGCGCGAATACCAGGCAAAAAGAACCACCAGCCCCACGCACAAAATCGCAAGATAATATACCGCCGGAAGCAATTGGCCCAATTCAGGCGGATAGGGGTATATGGCCGACAGGTTAACCGGTATCAGCGCTTTAAACAAGTAACTGATAAAAGAAAAGGAAACGATCGCAACATGCTCTGAAATGTTCATGGACGGCGCCATGTCCTGTATTGCACTGTTTTGGGATACGATGGCGATGATTCCAAAAACGAGTGAGACCATGAAGAACGGCACTTTTTCAAGCAGCATTCTCCAGTGAAATTTTCGGTTCAGATAGTAATCAAAAAGCAGCATAACCAGCGGAAGTACAACGGCCGCAGATTTACTCAGGCACGATAGAACAAAAAAAACCGCAGTATACCCCAGGTATCTGAAACTGCCGCTTTTCAAATAATTCGTGTACATCACCAGCGACAGCAGGAAGAAAAATGAGTACAACATGTCTTTCTGCTCTGAAACCCAGGCCACCGACTCGACATGCATGGGATGAACTGCAAAACATGCAGCCGTAATCAAGGCTGTAAAGAGGCTGGCCGGTGAAATTTTCCTGATCAGTACAAAAACCAGGCTCGTGTTCAGAATATGCATTAATATACTGGTGAAATGAAAAACTGAAGCCTTTCCTGCTCCGATTTTATATTCAATCGCATAGAAAAGCATCGTAACCGGCTGATAATTTGCCATGTAGAATTTTGTGAAGAATGACTTTATATTCTCCCAATACAACATCCTGATGTCGTTGTTGGTGGTTATATAGATATTGTCATCCCAGCTGAAAAGGAAATGAAATTTGGTTGCGTTGAAATAAATCAGCAACGTTGTTATGAAAACAACTGCCAAAGCACCCAGGATCCATTCGTTTCCAGCAGCATTTTCATGCTGAAGACTTGTTTTTTTTCGCACGGACTGGTTTGCCGATCGTTTTTTTTCTTTTGATTTCATCGTCAAAATTTCATGCTGTTTCAATTTAACCTTCAATGCCACCGGCAGGATAAAAACCGAAAGTACACAATTTTTACTAACTTTACCTCCTCATTTTTTGAATTTCAGTACAGATGCCCCTCCTCGGATCGATCATCCGTAAAGCTTACGAACTGCGCCAGTTTCCCATTGATATCCGCACCATTGATCCGGTAAGGGAACAGGCAAGAGTTCTTAAAAAGCTGTTGATCAGGGCCCAGAATACTGCATTTGGCGAATATTACGACTTCGGCACCATTGCTCACAATCCCGGCTTTGCCGACCTCTTCCGCGAAAGGGTCCCCGTACATGATTACAATGCCATGTTTAAAAACTGGTGGTACCGAAGCCTCAACGGAGAACCTTACGTTACCTGGCCGGGAAAGGTAAAATATTTCGCCCTTACCTCCGGCACATCCGAGGCATCGTCCAAGCACATCCCTGTCACACCCGACATGCTGCGCGCAATCCAGCGGGCAAGCATACGCCAGCTTGTCACCACCACAAAATACGATTTCCCGGATGAGTTCTATGAAAAAGAGATACTCATGATTGGGGGAAGTACCCATCTGCAGTACAACGGAACCTATTACCAGGGAGACCTTTCGGGAATTACCGCAAAAAACATCCCTTTCTGGTTCCAGCATTTCTATAAGCCGGGCAGGATCATTTCCCGCGAGCACGAGTGGACTGTAAAACTGAATGAAATCGTGCGCAGTGCGAAAAACTGGGATATCGGGATCATTGTGGGCGTTCCTGCATGGATACAGATCATGATGGAAAAAATTATTGCCTATCACGGTGTTCAAACCATTCATGACATCTGGCCCAACCTTTCGGCATACGTTCACAGCGGCGTCGCCTTTGAGCCATACGTCCGCAGCTTCGAAAAGTTATTCGGCCGGCCGGTTCTTTACAATGAATCGTACCTTGCATCGGAGGGATACATTGCCTACCAGCAGCCTGGAAACCAAAAAACCATGGAACTTATCCTCAACAATGGTATTTTTTTTGAGTTCATCCCGTACAATGATGACAACTTCGACAGCGAAGGCGAACTGAAACCATATCCTTCGGCCCTGACCATCGGGCAGGTTGAAATCGGGAAGGAGTATGCCCTGTTGCTGTCGACCTGTGCCGGGGCCTGGAGATACCTCATCGGCGATACCATTAAATTTATTTCGCGCGAAAGAAGTGAAATCGTTCTCACCGGCCGTACAAAGCAGTTTATCAGCCTGTGCGGCGAGCATGTTTCGCAGGACAATATCAACCGGGCCATCCGGATGCTTCAGGATGAATTCAACGTGAAGATCAACGAATTCACCATCACCGGGGTCCGGTACGGCAACCTTTTCGCACACCGGTGGTACCTCGGCACGGATGACGTTCTCGATCCGGTTGCTGCGGCCGGAAGGCTCGATGACTATTTAAAGGCCCTCAACGACGATTACCGCGTTGAACGAATTGAAGCAATAAAAAACGTTTCAGCAGAAGTATTACCTTTGCAGGTGTTTCACGACTGGATGAAAGCCCGCGGAAAAGAAGGCGGAGCGCATAAATTTCCCAGGGTGCTTAAAAACGGCCAGCGTGAACAATGGGAAGAACACGTAAAATCATTCAAACGCCAAACGAAACCTTGAATTCGGTATTACATCCCCTGTTCGAAGGGATCATCCTCGGATTAACCGTTGCGATTTCGCTGGGTCCCGCCTTGTTTGCGTTGCTTCAAACCAGCATCAAATATGGCGTGAAAATCGGAATATTCCTGGCTGCGGGCATTTTCATGAGCGACCTGACCCTGGTCGTCGGCTTTTATTTTGGTGCCGCAAGCATCATCACCGATCCAAAATACCATCTGGTGCTCGGCATTATCGGCGGCCTGGTGATGTCCGTTTTTGGCATTTATACCTTCTTTAAAAAAGTTCCGCAGACAGAACAGGTGGAGGCGATCAATGAGATCAGGGTTAAGAAAATAGGAGCTTTGCCTTATTTTTTAAAGGGATTCATTCTGAACCTGGCCAACCCCTTCCTCTGGGTTTTCTGGATTACCTCCATGCTGGCCATCAACGCCACCTATGGTGGAAATCAAAAATCGGTTGCCCTGTTTTTTGCCGCAAGCCTTTCCGTGATTCTGATGACCGACATCCTGAAGGTGGTCCTTGCCAATAAAATAAAATTTGCCGGCAATCCGCAGGTAAAACTCTGGATGAACCGGCTCGTCGGGCTCCTGTTCATCATCATGGGAGCCTTTGTCATCAGCGGATCTTTGCTGGAATACTTCAAAGGAATCTCGCTGCAGGTTCCATAGACAAGTTACGATTGGACGATTTACGATTAGCGTTGCTCAATCGTAACTCGTAAATCAAAAAATTCAATCTGCAATCGTAAATCGTCCAATCGTAAATCCCTATATCGATTTTATAAGCTTATCAAACTCCCCCTTAAAGTTTGTACCGATCGGAATCAGCCTCTCCTTGATTTTCACATGGTTCCCCTCTATCAGGTCGATGCGCGACAAGGCGATGATGAACGATTTGTGGATCCGCGGAAAGGAACCGGCCGGCAACAGGGTTTCAATGTTCTTCAGCGACTGGTAACTGATGATCATTTTTTCGGTGGTGTAGATTTTAACGTAATCTCCCAGCGCCTCGATATATAAAATGTCGTCGAGGTTGACCTTGTAGGTCTTCTTGCTTGATTTTATAAAAATAAAGGTGTCATCCTGCTTTTCGGGTTCCCTCGATTCGGTATGACGCTGTTCCTTTCCCCTGATAAGCTCCTCCGCTTTCTGGATGGCTTTGTAAAAACGGTCGAATGCAAACGGCTTCATCAGGTAGTCAACAACATCAAGTTCATATCCCTGGATGGCAAATTCTGCATAAGCAGTAGTGATAATAACCAGCGGAGGGCTCTTGAGTGTTTTCAGAAAATCCATTCCGCTTAGCCTTGGCATGTTGATATCCAGAAATATCAGATCCACCTCGTTGTTGTGCAAAACCTCAATGGCTTCGATGGCGCTGTTGCATTTTTGTATGATTTCGAGAAATGGGACATTTTCCGCATACCGCTCAATGACACGCTGTGCCAGCGGCTCATCATCCACGATCAAACACCTGATGTTCATTTGACGTTAATAGTTAGTTCGACACGGTATTCTGTTACAGACTCGCTGATATTCAGTTTGTACTTGCCGGGATAAAGCAATTCAAGCCGTTTTTTCACATTTGCCAGCCCGAACCCCCCGCCAGGGTGTTTTCTCCGGAACGGGTCGGCACGGTTTTCAATGGTAAAGATCACCCGGTCATCATGCTCCAGGTTAAAACCGATATGGATGTATGGATTATCGCTTTTATCTTTTGCACCATGTTTAAAGGCGTTCTCAATAAACGCAAGGTAAAGAAGCGGGGCGGTTTTTACTTCAGGCCGGTCGCCCGTTACCTCAAAACGAACATCAAGACTGTCGTTCGTACGCAAACGCTCCAGGTAAACATAGCTCTGGAGAAACTCAAGTTGCTTCCCGATGGGAACCATGTCGTCTTTCGATTCATAGATAACATAGCGCATGAGGTCCGAAAGTTTCAGGATCAGTTCCGGCGCTTTGTCCGATTTATCAAGGCTTAATGCATACAGGCTGTTCAGGGTGTTAAAAAAGAAGTGGGGGTTCACCTGGGCTTTGAGTGCGCTGAGTTCAGCCTCTATCTTCTGTTTTTCAACTTCCTGCATCCGCAGTTCAACATCCTGCAGGGTGATGGAATCCTGCGTGAATTTCATCAGGCTTGAAACAACCAGGAACAACAGGACCAGGATAAATTCGGCGATAAATTCCGACATAAAATTCTCCGGCTGCTGCCCTCCTTCGAAAAAATAGGTGATGTAATAGTTCAGCAGGATGAAAAGCAGGATGTTGCCAAATTCAAAAAATGTGAAGAGCAGGTACTTTCGCCTGTTAAAAAACACCGGGATAAGCAAGAGCAGGTTGATATATACCGAGATGGCCAGGAACCCGATGGTGATCAGGATGTTCACCGCCATTCGCAGGCTGATGCTGTAAAAATTAAAATCACCCCGGGTGTAAATGAGCACTACCGTGAACAGGATTATGCTGATCAGCCAGAATATACCCTGCTGAACAACAAAATGCCGCGTATTCTTCTGAATTAGTTTGACAACTCCCATGGCGGTAATTTTTTACAAAAATGAACATTGATTTCGGATTTGTCAATTTTATTTGATGACAGGTATGAAATACTGGTTGAAAACCGATTTTCACCCCCGAAATATATAAGGTCATCGAGAAAATACCCTGTTTATCAAAAAAAAATCTACTGCTCCGAATTTGTCACTATTATTGCAATCTGTTTTTAATCAGCCACAAAACAAGAAAATATTCTACTCTAATCTTTAAATAAACACGTATGAAAACAGGCTTGAAGAAATTGAAATTCGCAATGATCGCGATAGTGCTTTTTGTCGCCGGCGGGTCATTCAGCTACGGCGAAAATCCGCCCGATGAAGGAATGTGGCTGCCCATGCTGCTTGAGCGGCTGAATTATGTCGATATGCAGAAAATGGGTCTTCACCTTACGGCCGAAGAACTATACAGCATCAATCACAACAGCCTTAAGGATGCGATCGTCGGCCTCTCCGGCAACGGCGCTTCCGGCGGATTTTTCTGCACGGCGGAACTG
The DNA here is from genome assembly GCA_037141055.1 of bacterium. GTDB lineage: Bacteria > Bacteroidota > Bacteroidia > Bacteroidales > FEN-979 > CAIVAT01. The sequence goes on from JBAXDH010000036.1 coordinate 13,744, forward strand.
GTTTCATCGCAGGGTTTGCTGTTTACCAACCATCATTGCGGCTACGGATCCATCCAGAATCACAGCACGCCGGAACATGATTACCTGACGAATGGTTTCTGGGCAAAATCTTTTGGCGAAGAATTATCCAACGAAGCCATGTGCGCCTCGTTCCTTCAGCGGATCGAAAACGTGACCGACTCCATCATCCCCATGCTTTCCGATACAATGAAGGAAGCCGACCGGGCAGGTAAAGTAAAAGAAATTTCCGCACGCATCCGGAAACGGGCTGAAGATGGCGGGAAGTTCGAAGCTTCTGTAAAATCATTCTATGGCGGCAATGAATATTACCTCTTTGTTTTCAAAACATACAAGGATGTTCGTTTGGTTGGAGCTCCCCCCTCTTCCATCGGGAAATTCGGCGGAGATACCGATAACTGGATGTGGCCGCGCCATACCGGCGATTTCTCCATTTTCCGCGTGTATACCGATGCCGATGGAAACCCGGCCAAATATGATGTGAAAAATGTACCTCTGAAACCTGCGTATCACCTGCCCATCAGCCTGAAAGGCATCAAGAAAAACGACTTTGCCATGATCTGGGGCTACCCCGGATCAACATCCCGTTACCTCACTTCCTACGGCATTGAATACAACCTCCAGGTATTCTATCCGACCCTGATCAAACTTTTCGGAAAAGAACTCGAAGTTATGAAGGAGAGAATGGACCAGGACAACGCGGTAAAAATTGCCTATGCAGCCAATTATGCAGGCATCGCCAATACATGGAAGAATTTTATCGGCCAGCAGCGGATGCTCGTTCGCAACAAGGTTGAAGACAAGAAAAAGGTGACCGAACAGGACTTCGTCAACTGGTATGGCAAAGATCCCATCCTGCAGAAAAAATACGGGAAAGTGCTTGAAAGCCTGCAAACAAACTATGCCGACATGAAAAAAGTGGCCACCCCTTTCTTCTACGCAAATCTGGCCGGATCGGGCCTGGATGTCGTGCAGATGGCAAACCAGTTCGGTGGTCTTCAGGGTTCCCTTGAAAAGAAAAACAAAGATGCTGTAAAAGAATCACAGGGCGGGTTGAAAGATGCCGTGAAAGAACATTTCAAGGAATATGACATGGCCATTGCCAGGAAAACCCTGTCGGAAATGCTTAAAATGTATGCGAAGGATGTGACCAAAAGCGAGCTGCCGTCAATCTTTACAACCATCGAAAAGGATTATAAAAACGATTGCGGTGCTTTTGCAGACGCGGTTTACGAAACATCTGTCTTTGCAACTCCCGAACGCGCCAATAAATTCATCGACAAACCAAACCTGAAGGTGTTTAAAAAGGACCTGGGATGGCAACTTGCCAAATCGATGGAGGAAGCCATGGGTAAATACGCAGCAGGCTACAGTAAAGCCAGGGGCAACGTCGGCGTGGCCAATCGCCTTTTCATTGCCGGTATTCGCGAAATGAACCCGAAACTTGTCAAATACCCGGATGCCAACTCAACCATGCGCATGTCGTACGGCAGCGTGCTTGATTATTATCCCGCCGATGCGGTTCACTACGATTACGTGACTACCCTCAAAGGTGTGATGCAAAAGGAAGACCCGACCAACGAGGAATTTATCGTGGAAAAGAAACTGAAAGATCTCTTCAATGCCAAAGATTACGGCCAGTACGGCGAAAACGGTGAACTGGTTGTCTGTTTCCTCACCACCAACGACATCACCGGCGGCAACTCCGGCAGCCCGGTTATCAATGGCGACGGACAACTCATCGGCCTTGCCTTCGACGGTAACTGGGAAGCCATGAGCGGCGACATCATGTTCGAACCCGACATGCAGCGCACCATCAACGTAGATGTGCGTTATGTGCTGTTCATCATCGATAAATATGCCGGTGCAACCAACCTGATCAATGAACTTACGCTCATAAAGTAACTGGTTTTATCAACCGGAAAAGGGGCTGCTTCGTGTCATTCGGAGCAGCCTTTTTTTTGTTTAAAGGGCCCTTTCTTTCAAACTTCGTGAGCGTCAGCAAGCTGCTTTTCACCCGCTGAAATGGACTTCGCTGAAACTACCATGTAAATCGCGGCAAACGCCAGGCTGATCCATATTATGGCGGGAAAAATGCCGATAATGAAGCAGATTAATCCTCCAAGGCCTATAAAGAAACTCACTATTCCCATCAGAAAAATGGTCCCGGTATGGCCTTTGGTCATGTTCCAGCTTTTCCTCACGGCATCAGCCGCGTCCATTTTTTCATCCATCACCAGGTATGGAACAAATGACAGCTTGCAGGCAAAAATAATCCCGGGGACAATCAGCATGATGAATCCCGCAAAGACGATTAAAGTGACAAGGATGTTGGCCAGGAGAACATTCCCAAACTGCTGGTAGGCAAAAAAAATGTCCGTAACCCTGAATGGCTCGCCCCTCACCGCTTTAAGAAACACCCATGAAGTGCCATAGCTGAGCGGCATCATAACCAATACTCCGTAAACCAGATTAAACAAACCATTGGTAAACGTGCCGCTAAACTGATGCGTAAAAAACATACTGCCCAATCCAATCGGAATGGAAAGAAGCATCTGAATGAGAATTAATAGCAACAGCTCCGGAAAAAACTTTTTGAGAATTTCCCAGCCGTGGCCAAATACTCCTGAAACAGTGGCTTCGGGAACTTGCCCCTGGTTCTGCATTTCATTGTTTTGAATGGTTTCCATAGTGTTTTAGTTTTTAATTATTAAATTTAAATAAATTGACCCTGTCTGGGGAAGGAAGCCGGGGGGATAGGGTCATAATCCCCCCGGGTAAGGGGATAGGGTCATAACTTCTGCCTGAAAAGCATCTTGTTATCGGCATCTCCTGCCACATCATACAAGTAATAAGCCCAGCCATTGTAAATCCTGATTTTTTGGGGATAAAAATGCGCCAGCGAGACCTGTTTTTTCAGAATACCGGTGTTGATATTAATTTCATCGATAACTGCCGTTCCATTCTGTATGAACACGGTGTATACCCTGCCCGAAGTTTCGTCCGTTATAATATCGCCGGTCCACCGGCCGTCGCTGGCTTTGTTGATTTGCAGCGCAAGCTTGTACGAAAAGCTCCCCGTGATATCGTAAAACTCCATTTGTTTTTCCGGGTTGTTGAAAATACAGGTGTATGCCCCGATCCTGTAAAGCGATGTTTTAACAGGACGGTACAGGATTTTGTGGACATAGTTCCAGTTTACAAAATCGTCCCTTGAGTCAGGATGCGTCGTACTTTGAAGAAGTTGCGCATCCTTTGCATTCCGCCTGAGCATCTTCAGCATTTTTTCATCGCTCACCCGGGAAATCGGATTTTTCAGGAGGGTCTTCCTGTTCACGCCGAAATACTCGACACCCATCCCATGGTCGGTTATTTTCTGGAAGAATAACACATCCGGAGTGGCAGCAACACAGTTTCTCAGCACGTTATCAAACTTTTTCAGGTTCACCGGGTGAATCAGGTGTAAAAGCTTCTCCTGCCGGAATACCTGGAACCCGGAATCATGGCTGAGCACATGAAGCATTCCAAGGCAATCTTTGAAAAGTTTTTCCGGTCTGAAATAAAGTGGAAGGGAAGTGGCTATCGTATCACCGGTCAGATTTTTGCAAATCAGCTCCGACTTCGACAGGTACTGCTTGAAAATAAGCAGGTAAACCAGGTTGCTGTCGATTTCATAATCCAGAACTGCGTATTGGTTGTCCTTGAAAAATGCTTCATTCACGTTGGCCTTAATCTCGACCTCCTCCAACTCTGTAATTTGAAGGTTAAGATATAAGGTGAGTGAAAAAGAGGTGGCGTCGAGCAGCACACTCTTGGTTTCATACCCGATATGACTGACGATCAGGGTAGCAGGAAGGCTGTCGATGAAAAAGGAAAAATCGCCTGTCTTATCGGTCACGGTGCCGGTATGCGTTCCTTCAACAGCAAGATTTACCCCCTGCAGGGCCGTTTTTGTTCCTGCTGCGAAAACCTTGCCGTAAAAAAAATTATAGTGATTCTGGGCATGGGAGGAAACACCGGCAAAATAAACCGGAAATAACATTATCAGCAACCAAAAGCATTTTTTACCCTTGGGCATTTCCAGGTTAATCATGCGTTTTTATGTCTCTGTTACCTCTTTCAAACTTACACTTTTTTTGCGTCTTTGCGCCTTCGTGGTGATATTAAATTTAGTCGGCAGAATAGCTTCCATTACCGGACAAACTACCGGCATGACCGATTAGTGGCCGATTCTTTTGGTTTTGAGCAGTATCTGTTGTTATTTTGTAATTGAATTTCAACAACATGAGATGAAAATTAAATACAAGATACTGATCCATTTCGCCTTCTGGATTTACATGTTCAACCAGATCCTGCTTTCTGTTGCCATGCTGTCGGGTAAAGAATATGATCCGTTCCAGGAGTTGACAATTTACCCGTTAACCAGTTTTATAACTTTTTACAGCTTTTATTTTACTTATGGCTTGTTTTTCGGCAGGAAAAGAAAGCTGATCCCGGTCCTGCTCCTGGTGGCAGTGATCGGCATTCTGATTCCGCTGCGCGTAGTGCTTGAATATTATTTCTGGAAATACATCGGCTACAGCCACATGAAGTCAACAGAGCCACTGATTGTCGGAAGCAGCTGGTGGTTTAACTCCATCCGCCTGGTGACAATCTATGGAATTTATGCCCTGCTGATACAACTTGCCATAGGCTGGTTCGAAACGCAGAAACTGAAAACCGAGCTGATGCTCGAAAAGCAATCCGGCGAACTGGCCTTGCTCCGGTCGCAGATCAATCCCCATTTTTTATTCAACACCCTGAATAACATCTATTCCCTGGTTTACAAAAAGTCGGATGATGCTCCCGAGGCGGTAATGAAGATGTCGTCGATTATGCGCTACATGCTTTACGATGCAACAACCGACAACGTGCTCCTGGAAAAGGAAATCGAATATCTCAAAAGTTTCATCGAACTTGAAAAACTCCGCATCAGGCATAAGGATTTTGTGGAAATTAACATCTCGGGAAATGTTGAAGGAAGAACCATCGCCCCGATGCTGCTCATTCCCTTTGTTGAAAACGCCTTCAAACACGGGAGCAGAAATGTGACCCCGCCCGGCATCCGGATCAATCTTGAACTGAGCGGACAGCAAATCCAGTTCAATGTCAGCAATTTCATCCGGAAGAATCCCGCTGCCACCAAAGACCAGGTTGGCGGAGTCGGGCTTAACAACATCCGGCGCAGGCTTAACCTTCTTTATCCCGGGAAACACCGGCTTGAAATCAGGACCGTCAACGAAATGTATATTGTACAATTAACCCTTTGGATATGAATATCAACTGTATAGCCATAGATGATGAGCCTCTTGCGCTCGACATAATCAGGGATTACTGCTCGAAAGTCGCTTTTCTGAACCTCCTTAAAACATTCGACAATGCCATTGAATCCATCGAATATATCCGGTCGAATAAAGTTGACCTCATTTTCCTGGATATTCAGATGGAGGAACTTACCGGCATTCAGCTGTTAAATGCTTTAAAACACAGGCCGTTCGTGATCTTTACAACTGCCTACGAACGATATGCCATCCAGGGATTTGAACTCGATGTAGTGGATTATATGCTCAAGCCCATCTCCTTCGAGCGGTTTATCAAAGGCGTCAACAAGGTGTGCGAACGCATGCAGATCGACACCGGGCCGGGCCGGGCCGACAACAGTAAAACGAAGTCCCCTGAACCGTCGTTTTTCTTCGTTAAAACGGAAACACGGATGGAACGGATCGAAAACAACGACGTGCTGTACGTGGAAGGGATGGGCGATTACTGGAGGATCGTGACGAAAACAAGGAGACTCATGACCCTCATGAATGCCCGTAAACTTGAAGAAGTCCTTCATGAACCCCAGTTCTGCCGGGTTCACAAATCATTTTTTATCGCACTGGATAAAATCGAATCCATCGAACGCAACAGGATTAAAATCGGCGATCAGTATATCCCGGTAAGCGAAACCTATCACAAGGCGTTTTTCGATCTTGTCGAGCGAAAGAAACTGGCCTGAATCAGGAAACCCAGTCGTAATCCATTTGCTTTCGGGCCAGGTCGATGCGCTTGACCCTGATTTTGAGTTTGTCGCCAAGTTTAAACCGGTTTCCGTTCCGCTGCCCGATGATCTGGTAATTTTCCTCATCCAGGTAGTAATAATCATCCTCGAGGTCGCGCAGGCGGATCATTCCCTCGCATTTTGTCCCGATAATCTCCGCGAAAATCCCCCACTTGCTCACCCCCGATATCAGCGCGTCAAATTGCTGCCCGACTTTATCCAGCATATATTCAGCCTGTTTGTATTTCACCGACATCCTTTCGGCATCAACGGCCCGACGCTCCATTTCCGAAGCATGTTCGCACATCGGTTCGTATGTCTCCTTTGAAACCGATGGGGCATTGTGCATGTAATCAAAAAGCAGCCGGTGAACCATCAGGTCGGGATAACGGCGTATGGGCGAGGTGAAATGCGAATAAAACTGGAATGCCAGCCCGTAATGACCGATGTTGTTTGTTGAATAATAGGCTTTTGACATGGTACGGATGGCGATGGTTTCAATCATGGTCTCCGTGCCGGTGCCCTTGATGTCGCTGAACAGTTTATTAAAAGAGTCGGCCAGCGATTTTTTCGAACTGATTTTTAATTTATAACCAAGCCGCTCCACAAACAGGGTGAAATTTTCCAGCTTCTCCGGGTTAGGCGTATCGTGAACCCGGTAAACAAACGTTTTAACCGTTTGATTCTCCCTCTTCTTTCCGATGTGTTCGGCCACTTTCCGGTTAGCCAGCAACATGAAATCCTCGATCAGCTTGTTGGCGTCTTTCATCTCCCGCAGGTAAATGCTCAGCGGCCGCCCCTGTTCGTCCAGCTTAAACCGCACCTCCTGGGTTTCAAAATTGAAAGAGCCCTTCTGGAAACGTTCATCGCGTAGTTTAAAGGCTACCTTGTTCAGGATTGCAATCTCGGGCGCAAACTCCCCTGTGCCTGATTCAATCAGTGCCTGCGCCTCATCGTAAGAAAACCTCCGGTTTGAGTTGATCACAGTCTTGCCAAACCATTCCGCATAAATTTTAGCCTTTTCATCCATTTCGAACACAGCCGAAAAACACAGCCGGTCTTCCCCTTGTTTCAGGGAACACAACCCGTTCGAGAGCCGCTCCGGAAGCATGGGAATGGTGCGGCCTACCATGTAAACCGATGTACCCCGCTCTACAGCCTCTTCTTCGATAGCCGATCCCGGTTTCACATAATAGGAAACATCGGCAATGTGAACCCCGATCTCATAATGGCCGTTTTCCAGTTTTTTTAACGATATCGCATCATCAAAATCCTTGGCATCTTCGGGGTCGATGGTGATGGTGAATACATCCCGGAAATCCCGGCGTTTGCTGATCTCAGCCCCGGGGATTACATCCGGAAAAGAGGCGGCCTCTTTTTCTGCTTTGGGAGAAAAGGACAGGGGGAAATCAATTTCCGCCAGGATCGACTGCATTTCCACGCGGTTGTCCCCCGGTTTCCCAAGGACCTCCTTCACTTCTCCGAAAGGGTTGGCCGACTGCACAGGCCATTCGGTTATGACAACTACAACCTTCTGCCCGTTTTTGGCCCCGTTCAGTTTGGTGTTTGGGATGAAAATATCAACCGGCATGGTGGCATTGTCAGGTCTCAGGAATGCAAAATTCTTCGAAGTCTCGATCGTGCCGACAAACTGTTTTTTATTCCGTTTGATGATCTCTGCGATTTCACCCTCCAGTTTGTGCCCTTTCCTCCTCGGAAAAATGAACACCCTGACCTTATCCCCGTGCAGGGCGTGATTGGTGTTGGTTGCAGCGATGAACACATCTTCCGATTTATCCTCGGGTATAACATAAGCCTTGCCCGTCTGCTTCATGTCGACGGTTCCGGTAAGAGACGTCTTAACTTCTTTGGTATATCGCGGACTTTCCTGGTTGACCTGGTATTTGCCCCGCTTGCTCATGGCAAGTTCCTGGCTTTTGAACAACTGGCCGATGATCAGGCTGATCAGGTCCTTGCTGGCGCGATCCTTTATGCCAAGCCGCGCGGCGACCTGCTTGTAGTTGAAACTGCTGTAAGGATTGTTTTGAAAAACATCCAGCACCGACTTTACAAAGGAATTTTTTTCGCTGCCGCTTAAACTCATTTTCTTTCCCATAGCTATTGAATTATCCGGTCATCCGACCCATTCATCATCAATCTTTAGTAATCCCATCCCGTTCACTTGTCCGCCTGTCCGCTCACTTGTCCGCCTGTCCACCCGCACCGCCCCCAGCAACGCCCTCGTATACTCCGACTGCGGGTTGGCATAAATCTCGTCCGCATCTCCCATCTCCTCAATTTTCCCGTTTCTCATGACAATCAGCCTGTCCGACATGAATTTAACTACCGACAGGTCATGTGAAATGAATATGTAAGTGAGGCCGAAATCGCGCTTCAGGTCATTCAGCAGGTTGAGCACCTGTGCCTGCACAGATACGTCGAGTGCCGAAACGGATTCGTCGCAGATGATGAGTTTCGGCTCAACGGCCAGGGCCCGCGCAATGCAGATCCGTTGCCGCTGTCCCCCCGAAAACTCGTGCGGGTAACGGTAATAATGCTCAGCCTTTAACCCGACTTTCTCTAAAAGTTCTGTCACGCGTACTTTTCTGGCATGATCATTTCCATGAAGCCGGTGAACCTGCATCGGTTCCATGATGGCAGGGCCAATGGCAATCCTTGGATTGAGAGAGGAATAAGGATCCTGGAAAATGATCTGCAGGTCTTTGCGCAGTTTTTTCAACTGGCCTGCAGATATCTTCGTGATATCCTGCCCCTTGTAAACAACTTTTCCTTCAGTTGCCGGAATAAGTTCCAGAACCACCCTTGCCAGCGTGGTTTTTCCGCTTCCCGATTCCCCCACGATGCCGAGCGTTTCGCCCGGGTAAACCGGGAAACTGGCATTTTCAAGTGCGGTAAATGAACCGAATTGCTTACGCAGCCTTTCCACCCGGAGAATGGGCTCGCAGGCATAAATCAGGTCATGTTCGTATTTTCGCTGTTGTGATGTCACAATTGCACCCGGTTCATTCCGCTCATCCTTCAAAAAACCTTCAACCGTCGGAAGGCGGCTAAGCCGGACATCGAGCGGCGGCCGGCACGCCAGCAGTCCGCGGGTATACGGATGCTGCGGGTTGTTGAAAATATCGTCCACCCGGCCCTCTTCCACTATTATGCCTTTGTTCATAACCAGCACGCGGTCGGCAAACCCGGCCACGATTCCCAGGTCGTGGGTAATGAACAGGATGCTCATTTTCCTCGTTGCCTGTAGGTTTTTCAACAGATCCAGGATGGTTTTCTGAACGGTCACATCCAGGGCGGTGGTTGGTTCATCGGCAATCAGGACAGCAGGATTGCAGGAAATCGCCATTGCAATCATCACCCGCTGCTTCTGCCCGCCCGACAACTGGTGCGGATATGATTTGAAGATTTCCGCGGGCCTTGGCAGCATCACTTCGCCGAACAGTTCGAGCACTTTCGCGCGTGCTGCTTTTTTTGAATAATCAAGGTGTATTCTAAGGCTTTCCATTACCTGGTCCCCGCAGGTGAATACTGGGTTCAGGGAGGTCATGGGCTCCTGGAAAATCATGGAAACAGCACGGCCCCTGATCTTTTGCATACCGCGTTTATCCTGTTGAATGAGATCTGTCCTGTCATTTTCACCCGTTCCGAATAAAATTTGCCCGCTTGATATTTTTCCCGGCGGTGATGGAATCAGCTTCAGAACAGCAAGCGCCGATACGGTCTTTCCCGACCCCGATTCACCAACTACCGCAAGGGTTTCAGACTCAAACATGCTGAACGAAATGTGATCAACAACCGTAAGATCGCCGGTGCCGGATGTGAATTTTACAGCCAGGTCGCGGATTTCAAGGATGGGTAGTGGTTTCATTCCCGGCGAAATTTTACTCAAACCTACAAGTTTTTTTTCAATTGGGTATTACCTTTTGCCATCTTTCATGATTAAGCATAAACAATGGTCATGAACTACTTCAGCGACTTCATTTCACTTGTCTTTCCGCGCATCTGCGCCGGATGCGGCAACAGCCTCTGGAAAAAGGAGGTGGTGCTCTGCAATTTCTGTGAATTCCATCTCCCTAAAACAAGCTTCCACCACGACCTCGAAAATCCGGTGACAAACCTCTTTTTAGGAAGAGTGAACATCATCGCCGGGGCCGCTTTCCTCTATTTCAACAAGGGCGGCAAAGTGCAGCGACTGGTGCATCAGTTAAAGTACAAGGACCGGAAAGACATCGGGATTCACCTTGGCGAACTCTACGGACAAACATTGAAATATGCGCCTCAGTTCAACTCAGCGGATGTCATTATCCCGGTGCCGCTTCACAAAAAGAAATATATGCAGCGGGGATACAACCAAAGCGAACAAATTGCCATCGGACTTGCAACTGCAATGAAGATTCCGGTGAACAGGCATCTGCTGACCCGCACAAAGGCTACCGAAACGCAAACCAGGAAATCACGGTTCAGCCGGTATCAGAATGTGAAAGAAATTTTTTCCGTTGCCTCGCCCCAGGAATGGTCGGGAAAGCACCTCGTCCTCGTCGACGACGTGATTACCACCGGGGCCACACTTGAATCATGCATCCAGGCTCTCGCCACAATACCCGGTGCGAGAATAAGCGTTGCATGCATCGCAACGGCGATGATATAAAACATTGCAAAATGAAAAATGAAAAGTTAAAATGAAAAGTCAGAAAGAATAAGTAATCAAACTTAGCATGGCCTCCAAACTGGTGCCAATTGAGAATGAAATTTTGAACTTTCTTTATATTGAGTCAACTGAACTGGCAAAAATTACAGCCAAATCTGTGCTAACCGCAAAATCAAAATCCGGGAAAATTACCTCCCGGGCATAAGCATATAATTAATTTTGCATTTTGCTTTTGCATTTTACATTTTGACTTTTTTTAAAACTTTCCCCCCAATATTGCCGTCTTTTTAAATTTCCTCACTGTTCCGTCAGGTCTCGTCATTTCAATCAGCAGCACATAAAATCCCAGCGGGGCTTTGCTCCGCGAATTCGTCATCCCGTCCCACACAAAAACATTTTCACTGCCGGTCAAAACATTGTTGGCAATAATCCGGATCAACCGCCCGCGTGAATCATACACGGAAATATTCACCGCGAAATCAGCGTCCGCCTGGTGAATTGTTACAAACAGCAGATCGTCCCGGCCGTCATTGTCGGGTGAAAAAATTGCCGGCTGTACCAGGATGTCATCATCCATTCCCCCATCCGGGATACAGTGAGAGTTCTGAAACCCGGGTGTCGCAAATCCGGCCGTTTCCGCCGCCGAATGCCAGTTGCTTCTCTCCCCCGAGGGTTGATCCGGGTCTGTGCGCTCAAGCGAAACACCCTCACGGGTGGCAAGCAGCGGAAAATGCATGTCGGGATCGTACCGCATCCTGTCGATGACCGCCAGGTTATCTTTCCTGGCAATAACGATCGTTCCCGTGTCGTCTCCGAATACCGGGAATCCGTTCATCCTGGTAATCAACTCCGGGAATGCAGGCCGGTACCTTTCACAAATATCCTCCGGGTTGGCAGTAAGAGCAATATATTCCCCAGGAAACAAAAGATGCCCGCCGGAAGTCATGGGCAGCGCATCGGGCAGCATGCCGCCGGCAGTATCCTTGCCGGCGATGACCAGCGACTGCAGGTCGATGATTTTTTCCGACCGGTTGTACAGTTCCACGAACCTGGAACCTCCGCTGGCCGCGTTGGAAAGGATTTCATTGATGGCAACATCGTGGAGAACCGCTGAATCAGGATATGCAAACCGGATCGATCGGGTGGTGTCGCACTTGTTTCCTGCACAATCCTTCATCGTTCCCGCTATATTTAACCGATACGTGAACCCCTTCCCGAATGGCTTACCAAAAAACAGGCTGACCATGCTGAAATCAGGTGGTAGGGGCATCACCACAACAGGGCACGATACACCGTCGGGGTCATTGACAACCCAGCTTTCAACCGAAAGCAAGGAAAGACTGTCCATCGCCTCCGAAAAAGTCACTTCCAGCATCGCCGGTTCTGAAATGACTGCCCTCAGCAACACCGGGTCCCGCTCATCCGGGTTGGCCAGGCTATTGGAATTGGCTCTTCCGGGCGTTCCTCCGGAGCCATCCGTTGAAGCGCCCCAGTTTTCAATGCAGCCGCACGGGTTGTCCGGATCTGTCATTTCCAGGGACCATCCGCCTTCCTCTTTGAAAGAACCGCGGTACCAGTCGGGACTGTACGAAACCGAATGAATGACATGATGCAACGGGTCCTTCAGTGCAAGCACAGTTCCTTCATTGGACAGAGATGATGATGAAGTAAACAAAACGGCACATTTTGAAATATTCAGATAGGCAGAGTCTTTCACAATTAAAAGGTAGTCTTTAGAGTCAATGGTCACAGCCGGAAACACCTTTGAATAATTCCCGTAACTGAACGTCCAGTTCTCCAGGTTGACCGGGAAGGCCGACCTGTTGAACAATTCCACAAATTCGCCATCCGGCAGCCCGACCGGTGGATCGGGATCGGCCATGATTTCATGGATCAGGATATCGTTGGCTTTTGCCGGGTAATAGAAAACCGGCACGATCGTGTCCGCCATCCGGTTTCCGGATAAATCAATAATGCTTCTGACATGCAGTGAATACATTGTTCCTTCATCTAAAGGAGAATGAAGAAATATAGAAACAAGGCCTGGAAAAGCATGATCCTGTCTGACCGAATCAGGATGCTGGTCACCTGGCACAACCATGTAGTTTTCCGGGTTCTCCGCTTCTGAATTCAAAACTGCCTCCGAAAAGCTTATTTTCAAAACCTGGTTTGTTTTTGCCTGCGAGGAAATAATTTCCGGAGAAATGGTATCCCGGAGAATGGGTCCGGCATAGAAATCATCAAAATAGAACTTGGCTGAATTGCTCGAGGTGTACCTGCACATTACCCCAAACCACCTGGATTGTGTAAATGAATTATCATAAAAAATTCCATCTTTAATATAATTGTGTCCTCCTGTCGTGTCGATCAGTGCCTCCCAGTTGCCGGAATCATCGCAGGTGATTTTAACCCGGATGGAATTGGTCGGGTGGAATGTCCGGTACAACCTGAAACGATAGATAGCTTTATTTACCATGCCTGTTTGTTTTATGATGACCACCGAGTCATCTGCTCCTCCGGCCTGCAGATAGTACCCGTTGAGTGCGGATAAAAGATCCGGGGTGTCGCTCGCCAGGTAAATCCGTGCATGATTGTTCGACGATGTATTGAATGACATCTTCATCCAGAAGCTCCATTCCGTGCTGTGCACGCAGGAACTTCGGGTGACCAGTATTGACGTATCACTTCCGGTTGAGTTCAAATGCAGCTGCCCGTAGGAATTCACCTCGAATTTTCCCTGGTCACCCTCCCATTCGGGGTTCTGTGTAAAATTTCCATCAGAAAAATTATCTTTTACCTGCCCGGTTGCAATGCAGGAAATGCAAACAATGCAGACAATGCAGGAAATGCAGGAAATGCAGGAATATATTGTTTTCATATCGAATATTTTCTGCTTAATCGGAAATAATCCAAAAAGTAATACACCTGTTCATAAAATTATTCCCAAAGCCCGTCCGCCTGTCCGCTTGTCCGCTTGTCCACCCTTTTTCCCTACCTTTGCCAAAAACCCACCCCCATGAAACTTGCTGTTGTTGGCGTCACCGGGCTTGTCGGCAGGGAAATCCTCAAAGTTCTTGAGGAACATAAAATCCATCCCGATACGTTCATCCCGGTTGCCTCGTCAAAATCAGCCGGGCTCCCGGTTACATTGAACAACAACTGTTATCTTATTAAAACACATGAACAGGCGATTGCCGCCAAACCGGATATTGCCATCTTTTCTGCCGGTGCCGCAGCTTCCAGGGAATGGGCTCCCAGGTATGCCGCCGCCGGGATCACCGTGATCGATAACTCTTCGGCATGGCGCATGGATCCTTCCGTTCCCCTGGTCGTTCCTGAAATAAATGCATCGATCCTGACCAGGAATCATAAAATCATCGCCAATCCCAATTGCTCAACCATTCAACTGGTGCTGGTCCTGGCTCCGCTTCATGCCAGGTACAACATCAAACGAATTGTTGCCTCAACATACCAGTCTGTAACCGGTACCGGTGCGAAAGCTGTGAAACAACTTGAAAACGAACGCAACGGAATAGAGGGAGAAATGGCCTATCCCTACCCGATCGACCTCAACCTCTTCCCCCACGGGGGCGATTTCCTGGAGAATGGTTATACCTCCGAAGAAATGAAACTGGTGAATGAAACCCATAAAATCCTCGATGACTATTCTATCAGGATTACCGCAACCATCGTACGGGTTCCCGTGTTGGGCGGACATTCGGAGGCAGTCAACCTCGAATTCAGCCGTCCTTTTGAAATTGAAGATATTATTGCCATTCTCGGTGACTCGCCCGGAATTGTGATCCGCGACGATGTTAAAAAAAACATTTACCCCATGCCGCTCGACGCTGCAGGTAAAGACGATGTATTCGTCGGAAGAATCCGAAGGGACGAATCCCAGCCCGATTCACTGAACCTTTTTATCGTCGCGGATAACCTCCGGAAAGGAGCGGCCACAAACGCCGTACAGATTGCACAGTACCTTATTTCAAAACAAGCTTCCCGGTATTGATATATCTCAATAGTCCCGTTGATAAAAACGGTCATTTAATTTGTTTTATATCACTTTAGTGCTATCTTTGTCTGCTTTTCTACATAGTAAGGCCCAGGACAACTTATCCGATGGTAAATAAAATTCATCATTCTTCCAATTGCGCTGACTGCAACTGCAAAGCATCAATCTTCAAAAACCTGACACCCCTTGAACTTGAACTGATCAACAGCAGCCGGTTCCAGGTAAGTTATAAGGCCGGTGAAATCATATTCAAGCAGGGCACTCCTTCCCCGTATTTTGTTTGTGTTACCTCCGGGCTCGCCAAGATTTACATCGAAGGCTATGGAAAAAACCTGATCCTGTCTCTGATCAAACCGGTCGATTACATCTTCGGTCCCGGAATCTATGTCGATAACCGCCATTACTATTCCGCAGCCGCCGTTGAAGATTGTTCCGCCTGCCTCGTCGATGTCTCCATTTTTAAAAACCTGATACGCCAAAACCCTGATTTCGCCGAAGAATTTATTAAACGGGTCTCCCTCCAGTCCATTTTCAACTTTGAACAGGTGATCAGCCTCACTCAAAAACAGATGCACGGACGGATCGCCGATGTGATATTTTATCTCTCCGATAAAATATACTGCCAGAATCCTTTTGAAATGACAATTTCCCGCCAGGACCTCGCCGACCTGTCAGGCATGTCAAAAGAAAGTGCCATCAGGATTCTCAAGGAATTTAAAGAAGAAGGCATTCTCACCATACATGGCAATACCATGGAAGTCCTCAACACAAAACAGCTTCGCCAGATCAGCGAAACGGGCTGATAATAAAATCACAATAATTCCTCCTTTTCCTGTTTCATACTGAAAAAATGTCGCTGAAAACCGATTGTGGTATGGCGGATTCCCGTAAGTGTTGATATATGTCAACCAAGAATTGACATATATCAGTTAATATATTAACAAATCTCACCGACTTATTAACAGTGCCTTTCGTAATCTTCGATATTTTTGTTCCCGAAACAATTTGCACAAGTTGTCTGCTGCATAAACGTATTTATTAACAAATCTAAAAGAGTATGAAAAGTCTACAAAAATTCTGTTATGCTGCCGGGTTGATGATCGCGGCTGCATGTTTGATCTTTACTTCCTGCACCAAGGAAGGTCCTGCCGGTGCCACAGGCCCAGCCGGAAAAGATGGTACAAATGGAAAAGACGCAAGTGAAACTTGCAAACTGTGTCATGCAAAGGCTGTTGTTGATGCTATCGCAACTGAATTTGAAATGTCAAAACACAATTGGGGCGCTGCCGCTTTTGAACAAGCCGGCAACACATCCTGCGGCCCTTGCCACGAACAAAAAGCTTTTATCTATGTTTGTGAAAACAACACCCCTACCGAATTTACTTTCACCGGTGGAAAATGGGTAAATCCTTATGCTTCCGACTTAGCCAATGCAATTGGCGAGATCAGTTGCTTTACATGCCACAGCCAGTTGCACACTACCTATGGTACTGCTGATTTGGTTCTGACGAACACCGCTCCGGTTAAAATGACCATGTATGGTGGCGCCAAAACCGTTGACCTTACCCAGGGCGGCGGCAAAAGCAACTTATGCGTAAAATGTCACCAGCCTCGTCCGCTTACCTGCGGCAATGATCCCGCTGGCAGGTTGCTGAACTACGACTCTGTTAAAAATTTCCCGACAGCAGTAATGTTTGACAGCGCAACCGGTGCGAAAAATACCATGCTGAAACCTTCCTACAGGATGCACGTTCACTACGGTGCCGTTGGTGCTGTATATGCAGGTCAGGGCGGTATTGAATATGCAGGAAGCGTTTCCTATGCAAATTCACCCCACACCAC
>JBAXDH010000037.1:0-30352 GCA_037141055.1 bacterium
TGTGCTGCAAGCCCTCAATGTAATAGCACATTATAAGTAGGACTGATTAGTTACACTAAATCCAATAAACTTTCATTTGTTACGAATGAAGTTTATATTTCAAATGGCGGGGATCAGGTGCTTGAAATTGGTAGTTATAAAATGGTCGACTCGACAAATACTACCATTAATTCCGGAAATTATATGAGCCTGTTCGTTAAAAGAGACGGGAAATATGTGTGCCTGAGAGATATGAGTACGTCTGACAAACCACTTGAATAGTTCAGGTCAATTATCGCCTGCCGCCTCTGCCTCCGCCGCCGCCGCCTCTGGAACCTCCACCTCCGCCGGAACCCCCTCCGCCTCTGGAACCTCCGCCTCCACCTCTGTTATAACCGCTGCCACCCGCGCCACCTGAGCGGGATGACCCCATTGAACCTGATGATGATCGGTTCGATGTAGAAGATCCTGCAGACTGACGATTTGACGGCTGCACAGAAGGTGTATTTCCTCCCGAATGCCGGTTTGATGGTTGTGCAGAGGGTGATTTACCACCGGACTGACGATTGGACGGCTGTTGCGACGCTGAAGCACCACCTGACGGACGTGTGGATGCATTGTTGCGATTATAATTACCACTGGCGTTATTGTGGTTCACGGTATTGGAACTATTCCTGGAATTATTGTAATTGTTATAATTATTGGTATTATGAATGACGGTCGTATTGCCATGATAACCATAACCTCCCCCATGATAATATGCATGATTATGACAATAAACACCAACCGCCATGACCGAAAATGCTGCAAAATATGGCGGGTAAAATCCGTAATAATACGGCGGAACATAGGGCACGTAAACGGGTGAATAAACATACTGTACAATTGGCGCAGATTCGATAACCACCGTGGTGGTTGATGCCGGAACATCCGCTTTAAGCGGGTCTGCTCCGGTATACGCGGGGTTAGCAGTAGCGACAGGAGTTGGAGTTGTTTTGGGTTCCACAATGTAATCTTTACCGTACAACGCCTTATCCCCGACAATTTGCAGGGTAACCTTCTTGTTTTTATCCTTTGATACTAAAATTACGGCAACATCCTGTTTTTCAGTTTTACTGACATCAACCTGAAGGACGAATGTAAAATCATCCCCGTTTTTCTTTGTCACTACTTTGATGAAATCAACTTTTTGATCCAGGTCCAGATCCAGGTTATTGATTCCTGTTTTCTGATCATTCAGCGATTTTTCAAAGTCTTCAATAGTCTTTGACTTCTGAAAAAGGTCCAGAACGGCATACAGATCCAGGTTATCTCCCGGCAAGCCCAACAAGGTCGAATCCTTCTCTGTTTTATTCCCGGTCTGCGAAAAAACAGGAATTCCCGGCAAACTCATTGCTATTACTAAGAATAATAAAACCCTGTTTTTCATGATATGATAATATTATGAATGATTTTATGCTCAAAGATAAAGAAAAAAGCCATATAAAAGTCCTGGGCAAAAGCACGGATTAAAATTAATTTTTTATTTTGTATTTGTTATGTATTTTGTATTTTTATATCCGGTTATCTGCATTTACAAATATTTATCAAAATGGAAGCGATGAACTATTTACGGCCGGTAATCCGGTTGGGTTTTTTATCTGTTTTACTTCCAGGGATTTTTGCATGTACCAAGCAACTCCCTGATGAGCACTCCGACCCTGTTTTGTCCATCCCCGTAGTGTCCACCCTTGCAATCAGTGAAATCAAAACAACCTCTGCCGTATGCGGCGGCAATGTTACAAAAGACGGCAACACACCGGTTTTGAGCCGGGGAGTGTGCTGGAGTGCATCGGGTACGCCGACCATCAGTGATGCGCATACGACCGACGGGGCAGGTACCGGAACATTCCAAAGCAACCTGGTCAATCTGGCGCCAAACACGCCTTACAGCATTAGTGCATATGCCACCAATAACCAGGGCATATCGTATGGTGCGTCTGTTCTCTTCCAGACGCTTCCTGAAGGCGGCACGCCGATCGTAATAACAGCCGCCCCGGTAAATGTGACCCTTACGACAGCTGACCTGGGCGGGCGTGTAACTTCACAGGGGGCAACTGCTTTAGCGGAGCGTGGCGTTTGCTGGGCGTTGACAACTTTACCCAGCACGGACGTAATAAATGGGATGAGGTAATGCAGGGGTCCACGCAAATCGGCGTACAGGGAATCTGCCCGCCAGGCTGGCATGTGCCGACCGACGGGGAATTCGCAACATTGACCTACTATCTTGGCGGTTACGACCGCGCCGGCGAGAAAATGAAAGAGGCCGGATTCGTCCATTGGGATCCACCCAATACGGGGGCCAACGACAGCAGCGGTTTCAGCGCCTTACCAGGAGGATACCGGTACACAATAGACTCCAGCACCTATTGGGTCAGGTTGGGTGCCTGGTTCTGGACCTCTTCGGGAACCCAGGGAAATGTGGCCTGGGTGCGTGCACTCTATTATAATTCAAACACCCAGGAAAGAACAGCCTTGTTCAGGTACGACGGGGCTTCGGTAAGGTGTCTGAAGGACTGATAATTCTGTTCCTGCCGGGGATAAAAAGGAGATTAATGGATCTCAAAAGCCGGAATTTACGGGATATCCTCCCGATACTGATTTTTTTATCCGAAAATCTAAAAAACAACACCATGAAGCCGAAAATCCTTTTCACCATTTTCCTGGTCCTGGGTATGAACCTGTCTCTGAATGCCCAAACCCTGTATGTTGATGTTAACAACAACACCGGCATTGAAGATGGGACCGAAGCACATCCTTTCAACACGATTAAGGAAGGAATCAGTGCTGCCGTTCCGGGAACCCTGGTTATGATCAGGCAGGGCACCTACATCCCCGACGAGTTCTGGTCGGGCAATGACCACACACTTCTCCTGAAAGCCGGTGTCACCCTTAAAGGGGAGACCCATGACAATACAATT
Source organism: bacterium (assembly GCA_037141055.1). GTDB lineage: Bacteria > Bacteroidota > Bacteroidia > Bacteroidales > FEN-979 > CAIVAT01. The sequence goes on from JBAXDH010000037.1 coordinate 2,940, forward strand.
ATCTCTGGCATTGTCGTCGACCAGCAATCCGGCAACCTGCCAGTCGGTTTGGAAAACCTGAAGTTTGAAGAATTCCATTTTATCCGGGGAACCGCTTCCGGCCCTTTCAACGACAAAAATATCGTTCGTAATTGTGCCGCAACCCTGGTCAGTTTGGGCTTCGCGGCCGGAATCCCCGTGAATGATACCACTCCCGGTCCAAACCATGGTTTTCTTATTGAAAACAATGACCTTGGAAACGAGGGCATTATTGAATTCAATCAGGGGAATGGTGTATCGGAACTTCTCGTTGCCGGAAATACCTGCGGATATGTTTATTTAAAATCCGGAGGCGGTTATACATACCTTGTCGGCAACAACGATGTCCGGTATGGGATTTTCGACCAATCGGCCCGGAATAGGACAACCATATCAGGCAACAGAATATTCAACGGAACGATTACTGACAACAGCGGGGGAAATGCCTACGGGATCGAAGATGAGATCATCGAAAACAATACCATTGCAGCAAACGAAAACTCGCCGGCCTTTGCCGGGGAGGTTAACAAAGCCGGGATTATAGCAAAGTGCCGGTCCGTAACGATCCGCAACAACACCGTCACCTGCACGGGCAAAGTCTCCGGCATAAGGTCAAGTGCCGGTGCCCCGCTGAACATCATAAATAATACAATTACCCTTGACGAGGTTCAGACGCCCGATCCTGAGCCGGAAGAAGGCACCATCGGCATATTCAACTACTCCGGACGGGGATTGGTTACCGGGAATAAAATATACGGGGGAGGTCACGGCTATTTCAGCAAGGCAGGCACCACGGAATTTTCCGGCAATGAAATAGTAAAATCTTATACGGGCTTTTACAGCATGGGCGCAGAGGTGGTCCACCACAACATCGTAAAAAACTGTTCCGGCGACGGGATGATCCTTGACGGACTGAAGGGGCCCCTGCATCACAACGAAATACTAAACAATTCAGGAGCCGGAATCAGGATCCTATATGTCCCGATTGACCTCGGAGGCGGTGCTGATAACTCTCCAGGGATGAATACGATCCGGAACAATGGCAATTTTGATCTCTACATTGAAACAGTGAGCACCCAACATCCCACAGTTTACGCACGATTTAATATTTGGGATCATGTCAATGCGGATCTGATAGCTCAACAGGACATCCGCGACGGCAGTGATTCAACAGGACTGGTCAACGTTGATTTTACACCTTTTGGCGGTCAGGGAACCAATGATCAGCCCGGTTATTCCGGGCCGGGGGCTTATCCCAACCCCTGCTTCGCATCATCGGTCATTGAATGGCGCACAACTTACCCCGGCAAAATAAGTCTCAGGGTCTTCGATTGCATGGGGAAAGAGGTCAAAACGCTCGTGGACGAAATAATGGCGCCCGGAAACCACAAAGCAGTATTCAACGCAACTGGCATCCCGGCCGGGGTATATTTTTATCAACTTGGGGTGAACGGGGTTGTTCAAACAAAAAAACTGATTATTTCACCGCAATAGCCGGGCGCAGCCGCATATATCCCCTATATTTACCGGGGCGCTTTCGGGAATTACATTCCGGAACAGTATTCCAAAACAATTAATTTTGTACCACAATAATCCTTCCGGCCTTACCGGCACCCCATTATCAAAACATAAACCAATGTCAGCTCATTCCGTAAAAAAGGCATCACCGGCCCTGGTAATCATTGCCTTTGCGACTGTTTATGTGGTTTGGGGGTCCACATATTTTTTCATCCAGGTGGCTGTTCAGCATTTTCCGCCGATGATGCTGGGTGCCCTTCGTTTTTTATCGGCGGGGCTGTTACTGCTGGGCTGGTGCCTGCTCAAAGGAGAAGGACCAGGCACGTGGAGACAAATAAAACACGCCATCATCAGCGGGCTGATGCTCTTGCTGGCGGGTACCGGGGCGGTGATCTGGGCAGAAAAATGGCTTCCCAGTTCATTGGTTGCCGTGCTCATTTCATCATCTCCTTTCTGGTTTATCATTCTGGATGTCCCCAGGTGGAAAGAAAATCTCACCAACCGTTCGGTCATCACCGGGCTGATCTTTGGTTTTATCGGCGTCACGCTGATGTTCGGCGAAAAATTAGTGATGGCAATTACATCGGCCGGCAACAGGCATGAAATAATTGGCTTGTTCATTCTCCTCGCAGGCACAATAAGCTGGGCAGGCGGATCACTTTATTCAAAACATCATTTTTCAGGGTCAATCACCCTGAGTTCGGCATGGCAGATGCTGGCGGCCGGAATCGCGTTCACCCTGGGAAGTTTTTTATTAAAGGAGTCGAACGGATTTGAATGGCAGTCTGTTACCCCCGGCTCATGGTTGTCACTGATATACCTGGTTGTATTTGGATCCCTGGCGGCATACAGCGCCTACGTCTGGCTATTGCAGGTAAGGTCAGCCGCACAGGTAAGCACCTATGCCTATGTAAACCCTGTTATTGCTGTGCTGCTGGGAGTGTTTTTCGCCGGTGAGCACATGACCCTGCTGCAAATAACGGGACTTGTGGTGATTCTTGTCAGCGTACTGCTGATCAATCTGTCAAAATACCGGAAGGAACAACGGCGCCTGAAGCAGGAATAAACGCACCGTCTTTTAAAGTCATCAGCAGGGCTGCTTGTTTTCACGAATTCAGTAAAAGAAATTCTGAATTCCAATACCCGGCATCCAGTGCCTTTTGCCTGGACACATTTTCATTTTGCCGATGGTGCCACACAATTCTCTCTCCCGAAACGGCTTGCGGAGCTAGCCATCTGAAAAGGAAGAAGTTGAAAATGCGAGAAAACGGTATTTATTTATGAAGGACGCGATTTTCTGCCGCTAAAATTAATCAAAATGACAATATATTGGATGCAACCATATGTCTGCAGGCATCTTTTGGTGAGTTGGGAACCCTAACCCCGGGTTTTCATATGGCATCGTTCTGGTTTTCGAACAAACTTCTTATATTTACACCCTTCCTTCCCAATTAAATAACGGAGCATGACATACGACTATATTGTGATTGGATCTGGTTTCGGCGGCAGCGTTGCCAGCCTCCGGCTCGCAGAGAAAGGGTACTCCGTTCTTACACTTGAACAGGGGAAACGCTATCATCCAAAGGATTTTCCGAAGACCAACTGGAACCTTCCAAAATACCTCTGGGTGCCTGCATTGCGGTTTTTCGGATTTCAAAAGCTCTCCTTTTTTTCATCTGCAAGCATCATGAGCGGAACCGGTGTGGGCGGGGGCAGCCTTGTTTATGCCAATACGCTGTACATTCCACCCGACGAATTTTTCAACAACCTGTCGTGGCATCGCTTCGGCGACTGGAAAACAATTCTCGGGCCTTTTTACGACAGGGCGTCGTTCATGCTCGGCAGAAAAAAATATTCAAAACTGAACATCGAGGACAAGGTGCTCGAAGAGGTTTCCAGGGACATGATGGCTCATGATACATTTGAAACTGTGTATGTCGGCGTCAATACCGATGGCTCCGACCAGGAGTCGGATCCGTTTTTCAACGGACTGGGGCCCCTCCGCAAAGGGTGCATTGAATGTGGCGGATGCATGGTCGGATGCCGGGAAAATGCGAAAAACACCCTCGACAGGAACTACCTGTGGTTCGCAGAGAAGCTGGGCGCGGAGATCCTTCCGGAAACCAGGGCGGAAAAGATCACATTCCATGACGAACTTTATCATGTTGAAACAAGCAGTGTGACATCATTTTTCCCCCGGGCAAACAAGGTTTTTACAGCAAAAGGAATTATTGTGGCGGCAGGTGCCCTGGGAACGCTGAAGTTGCTGCTCAGGCAGAAGCACAAATATGCCACCCTGCCACTGCTGTCATCCACACTCGGCTGCGAACTGAGAACCAATGCCGAAACGCTCTGTGCGGTCTCCGGGGTTAAAGAAAAGATGAACAACGGGCTCGCCATCACCTCCGTGTTCAGCCCTGATCCCTTCACCCATGTAGAGGTGGTCAAATATCCCGATAATTCAAACGCCATGAAGTGGTTTTTCGGGCTGTCGGTTCCCGGTGCAGAAACCTCTTTAAAAAGGACAGGGATGCTGCTGCTGAAAACCATCACGCATCCATGGCTCTTTCTGAAAACGGTTTTTAATTTCAAATGGTCAACCGGGTCGGTCATCTTCCTGGTGATGCAATCGGCCGACAATGCCATGAGGATGGTATGGAAAAAAACTCTTTTCGGAGGAACAATGAAGATCGATAACCGGGGAAATAACAAAGTACCCGCATTCATCCCGGTCGGACAGGAGGTAATGGAGCGCTATGCACGAAAGGTCGGAGGTGTGCCTCAGAACATCCTTCTTGAAGTGCTGTTCAACAGGCCGACCACCGCTCACATCCTTGGAGGCTGCCCCATGTCTGAAAACGCTGGGACAGGGGTTGTGGATAAAAATCTGCAGGTACACGGTTATCCCGGTTTCTACATCACGGACGGTTCGGTGATACAGGGGAATATCGGCGTAAATCCCAGCCTGACCATCACGGCCATGGCCGAGTATTGCATGAACGGCATTCCTGCAAAGGAAGGAAGCCGGACGACAGATATATCTAACCAGTTAAAGGCACTTGAAGAGGAATGGAAAAGGAAGAAATCGGCTTAATCCTGGAGGCGCAGCGCAGGTTTTTTGCCACAGGTAAAACCCTCGACGTCAACTTCAGGATTGAAACCCTGAAAAAGTTGAAATCGCTGATCATCCTGCATGAGCAGGAGATTGCCGGAGCCCTGTTTAAAGATTTCCACAAGCCTGAATTCGAGGTCATCGCCACCGAAACGCGTTTCGTCATCAAGGAGTTGAACCATGCCATCTGCAGACTTCGGAAATGGACACGGAAGAGGTGCGTGGTCACTCCGATCGTGCATTTTTTGTCGCACAGTTATGTCGTGCCGCAGCCTTACGGGCAGGTCCTGGTTCTCTCGCCGTGGAATTTTCCGTTCCAGCTTGCCTTCATGCCCCTGGTGGGTGCGCTTTCAGCCGGCAATTGCGTGATCCTGAAGACTTCGGCACAGGTTCCGAATGTTAACGCCATGATGGAAAAAATACTTGGCAACTTCCCGCGCGAACTGGTTGCCATGATCAATGGCGATCATGTCGTCAGCGACCACCTCCTTGATCATAAGTTTGATTACATATTTTTCACGGGAAGCCCGGGGGTGGGAAGGTACATCATGCAGAAAGCCTCGGTAAACCTGACACCGTTTTCCATTGAACTCGGCGGGAAAAACCCGTGTGTGATCGCCGCCGATGCCCGGCTCGATTATGCTGCCAAAAGAATCGCATGGGGCAAACTGATCAATTGCGGTCAAACCTGTGTGAGTCCCGATTATGTGCTGATCGACAGAAAAGTCAGGGATAAGTTTCTTGACCTTATTACAAAAGAGATTCATGCGTTCTATGGTGAGAATCCTGAAAAGAGTGCTGATTTTGCACGGGTCATCAGCCCCGGCAGTACCCGGCGGCTTGCATCCCTGATGAAGTGCGGGCAGATCGTGACCGGGGGCAGCACGGATGAGGCTACCTGCTATGTTCAACCGACCGTAATAAAGGATGTGAAGCCGGGGGATCCCATCATGCAGGAGGAAATTTTCGGGCCTGTGCTGCCGGTCATTGACTTCGACAACTTCAACGAGGTTTATGCCATCATCGGGCAGCATCCGAAACCGCTTGCCGCCTATATTTTTTCCACGGATAACAAGCGCATTCGTGAATTTCTGATGAAAACCCAGTCGGGGAGCGCCGGCGTGAATGAAACCGTGATGCAGATCGCCTCGCCATACCTGCCATACGGAGGGATCGGGCCAAGCGGGATTGGCCGGTATCACGGCAAAAAGTCGTTTGAAACTTTTTCAAACATGCGCTCCGTTCTCGTAAAATCCAATCTCCTCGACATCTGGCTGAGATATCCTCCTTATTCGAAATTTAAAACGAAGATTGTCAGTTTTTTGATGAAGTAAAAGAAAACCCCGGATATTCATGACAGAACACCTAAACAAATCAGAAGCCGCGGCACTGCGTCAGAAAGCCGTAGCGTTAATGAAAAATAAATCAGAAGCGGAATTGCTGGAACTCATCCAGGAACTTGTCCTCCAAAAGGAAGAGAAGGCCGGGCGGGCAGATGAGTTAAGTATTGCAACTGCCAATTCCCTGCAACTTGCGCATACGATTGAGGTGAATCAGATAGAACTGCAATTGCAGAATGAAGAGCTCGTGGCAGCGCGATCATCTGAATTGGCTTCTGCTGAAAAATACCTGGAATTATTCGATTTTGCGCCGACAGGGTATCTGACACTTTCAAAACGCTGGACGATTAATGAAATAAATCTGTCGGGTGCAAAAATGCTTGGCAAAGAACGCAGGTTGTTACACGGTTTAAAATTTGCGGATTTTTTCACCGATGCTTCCAAAGCAATTTTCAAACGGTTTCAGGAGACGGTGTTTAACGGAACAGGCAAACAGGAGTGCGAAATAACGCTGTCGGCAGGCAGCAGTTTGCCGTTGGCTGTGCATCTTGCCGGCATTGTTACTGAGAAGGGAGATCAATGCCTCGTAAACATGGTTGATATCAGCGGGCGCAAGCTGGCAGAGGATCTGTTGCGGGAAAGCGAAGGACGATTCAGAAGTCTCACGGAGACTGCCACGGATGCGATCATTTCCATTGATAGCGATGGGCGTATAAATTTGTTCAATCTTGCCGCCGAACGTATTTTTGGATATTCAGCAAAAGAGGTACTCGGCCATGCAATGGACGTTATGATTCCCGAGGAATACGGTGACAGGCATATGCAGGGTATCCGCCGTTACCTGGGCACCGGCCGATCCATGATCTCCGGCACTACCCGCGAACTCAATGCCAAACGCAGGGATGGCATGACCATTCCCATTGAACTGTCGCTTTCTGAAGTGAAGTTGAACGGGAAGATCAATTTTATCGGCATTATCCGTGACATCTCCGGAAGAAAGGCAGCTGAAGCAACTGTGAAAAAACTTTCCCGCGCCATCGAACAAAGCCCGGTCAGCATTATTATTACCGATCTGAACGGAATCATTGAATACGTTAATCCAAAAGCATGTGAAATTACCGGCTTTACCCGCGATGAACTTTTAGGCAATAATCCCCGGATACTGAATTCAGGAGAAATACCGGCAGGCGGATATTACCACCTTTGGAATACGATAAGCGCCGGGAATGAGTGGAGCGGCCTGTTTCATAACAAAAAGAAAAACGGCGAACTTTACTGGGAATCAGCTGCAATTAGTCCTGTTACCGATTCAGAAGGTAAAATCACACATTATGTGGCCGTAAAAGAAAATATAACGGAGCGCATGCACGCCGAGAAGAGAATCCATGAGCTGAACACAACCCTCGAGTTTAAAGTTAAAGAACGAACGTACGAACTTCAGGAAGTCAATAAAAATCTTGAAAACAACATCCTGGACCTTAAACGGGCAGAAGAAGAAATCATCCGCTCAAGAGACGAAGCCAGGAAGGCGAACCTTGCCAAAAGCGAATTTCTCTCCCGCGTAAGCCATGAATTGAGGACACCCATGAATGCAATACTTGGCTTTGCCCAGTTGCTGGACATGGCCGAACCCGACCAAAAACAAAAGACATGGGTCAACCATATTTTATCCAGCGGAAAACAACTGCTCAATTTAATTGATGAAGTACTCGACATTTCGCATATCGAATCAGGGAAGCTTTCGCTGTTGCCCGAACCGTTGCAGCTGATGGATATCCTCACGGAAGTGCTGGAGTCGGTTCAACCATCTTGCGCTGCCCGGCAACTGAAAATTGAACTGGAAAATTCACCGTCAAACCAGCTGACTGTTATTTCTGACAGGAAACGGTTAAAACAAGTGTTGACAAATTTGCTCAGCAATGCGGTGAATTACAACAGGCAGGGGGGCTCAATCTGGGTCAGGACTGAAACGCTGCCGCAAAATGATGCAGGTGCGGCTTCAATTCGAATTTCGGTGAAAGATACCGGCACGGGGATTCCTTCAGACAGCATCCCTAACCTTTTTGTTCCCTTCGGGCGGATCGGAGGCGAAATTACCGAGGGGGAAGGCATCGGCATCGGCCTTGCAGTCGTTAAAAAAATCATGGATGCCCTGGGAGGAGAAGTAGGTGTTCAAAGCATTGTCGGCGAAGGAAGCACCTTCTGGATTGATTTGCCGAAAACTGAATGAAACCGGAATATCGGACATTCAGCCTGACAACCATGTATATATGACAATTAACCTGAAACGATGAATAAGAAAGATATCTATCTGGGAAACGCTAAGATAAATTACAACAGGCCGAAAGCCGAAGGCCGTTTTGTGGAGCTTGACAACGAAAAATTCTACAAAATCAGCAACAGCAACCAGATGCCCGATTTCTTTATGACCATCGTGAGCAGTTCCGATCACTGGATGTTCATTTCGAGTAACGGCGCGCTGTCGGCCGGAAGAAAAGACCGCAATAACGCGTTGTTCCCCTATTATACCGTCGATAAAATACATGATTCCAGGGGAATTACCGGAAGTGAAACGTACCTGCTTGTCGCGAAGGATGGGAAAACCTGCTTATGGGAACCTTTTTCAACCGAGTCGGAAAAAATATACACCATTGAACGAAATCTTTATAAAAGCATTTACGGCAATAAAATCATTTTCGAGGAGACCAATGTTGACCTGGGTGTGGGGTTTCGTTACGGATGGTACACCAGCGAGAAATTCGGGTTCGTAAAGAAGTCGGTCATCCACAATCAGAATGCCGGGTCAGTTACGGTGGATGTGCTCGATGGGATTAAAAACATTATGCCGAATGGCGCGGATTTCGATTTCCAGAATACATTCAGTTGTTTGCTTGATGCGTACAAAAAAAGTGAATTGATCGAAGAAACCAGGCTTGGCTTGTACATGCTGAGCTCAATCCCGGTTGATCGCGCCGAACCGAGTGAATCCCTGAAAACAACAACAGTATGGTCATGCGGACCGGATCAGCCGGCAAAGGTTCTTATTTCAGACCACCAGGTTGAAAATTTTAAACAGGGACAGGCTGTTGAAACCGAAACCGATGTAAGGGCCACACGCGGTGCATATTATGTGAATGCACGCTTTGAGCTTGAAACAGATGCCCAAAAAGAATGGATGATCGTTGCTGAAATAAACCGCGAAAGCGGAGATGTGGCAAACCTGAATCATGCCATAAAAAGCAACGTAAATATAAAACAACTGGTTGACGCTGATATTGAAGAAGGAACAACGAACCTGAAAAAAATTGTTTCCAGGGCCGACGGGATGCAAATGGGCAATGACGAGTTAAGCTATGCCCGCCATTTTTCCAACACCTTATTCAGCGTAATGCGGGGTGGAATTTTCACCGGCAATTACACACTTGATAAATCAGATTTTGTCCTGTTTGCAGGACAAATAAACAGGGATGTATCAGCAAAACACCACGCATGGCTCGACCATCTTCCTGAAACGATCGATTATATTGAATTGACAAGGCTTGCCGAAAGCACCTCTGATTTTGACCTGATCAGGATTTGCTGCGAATACCTGCCACTCACCTTCAGCCGCAGGCATGGCGATCCAAGCCGCCCATGGAACCAGTTCTCTATTGAAACAAAAAACCCGGATGGCTCCGTAAAATTAAATTACCAGGGCAACTGGCGCGACATTTTTCAAAACTGGGAAGCGCTGAGTCTCTCATATCCTGAGTTTATTGAAGGTATGATCGCCAAATTCGTCAATGCTACCACCGCCGACGGCTATAATCCATACCGCATAACCCGTGAAGGCATGGACTGGGAAACTCCAGATCCGCACGACCCATGGGCTTACATTGGCTACTGGGGAGACCACCAGGTTATTTACCTCCAGAAATTTCTCGAGTTATCGCATAAGTTTCATCCGGGCGCCCTGGATACCTTGCTGACAAAGGAGATGTTTGTTTATGCCAATGTGCCTTACCGCATAAAACCATATTCCGGAATTGTAAAAAATCCGAAGGAGACCATTCTCTTTGATTTTGCATTAAATGATAAAATCAGGGAACTAACCCGGAAAACCGGTGCCGATGGTGCGTTGCTGAGAGCCAGGGACCATGAAATCTACAGGGTCAATCTTACTGAAAAAATCCTGGTTACCCTATTGGCCAAGATCAGCAACTTTGTACCCGAAGCCGGCATCTGGCTTAACACCCAGCGCCCCGAATGGAACGATGCCAACAATGCCCTCGTAGGTAATGGGGCTTCGATGGTAACGCTTTATTATTTAAGACGTTTCCTGAAATTCTGGTCCGACCGGTTCAATGAATCAGGCAGCAAAGAAATACCTGTTTCAGAAGAAGTTGAAACATTATTCATCAGGATATTCACTCTTTTTGCTGAAAATACCGCATTGCTTGAAACCGGGTTTTCAAATGCTGCAAGGCGCCGTTTTACCGATTGCATTGGTGAAGCGGGGAGCGATTACAGGAATTCAATCTACGAAAAATCCTTCTCGGGCAGGAAAAAGCCAGTTCAGGTCAAAGCCCTGTATGAATTTATCCGGCTCGCACTTGATTATATGGATCAGAGCATTAAAGTAAACAAACGTGTGGACGGACTGTATCATGCTTACAACCTGGTTTCATTCTCTGAAAACAGCATTTCCATCAGGCGTCTCTACGAAATGCTGGAGGGACAGGTGGCTGTTTTAAGTTCCGGCTATCTGTCGGTTAAGGAAAGTCTTGATGTGCTTGATTCGCTTAAATCCAGCAGCATGTTTCGTCGCGATCAGTACAGTTACCTGCTTTATCCCGACAGGCAACTGCCTCTTTTTACACTGAAAAACAATATCCCCGGCAGCAAGGTTAACGAATCAAAACTTCTGAGTAAATTAATTGCCTGTTCCGATCCGACCATTTTAAGTAAAGATGACGCAGGTGATTTTCACTTTAACGGGACATTCCGCAATGCCACCGTCCTGGGAAAAGCGCTGGATCAGCTCGATTCTGCTGCATATGCATCTCTTGTTGCCGAAGAAAAAGAAAAGGTCCTGGCCATTTTCGAGGAGCTTTTCGACCACCAGTCGTTCACCGGCCGGTCGGGTACGTTTTATGGGTACGAAGGATTGGGAAGCATCTACTGGCACATGGTTGCCAAATTATTGCTTGCCGCACAGGAGTGCTGGTTCAAAGGGGTGGACGAAGATGCTGATCCCGCTGTGGTTGGCAAAATTAAAGATCACTATGCCGAAATCAAGGCAGGAATAGGTTTACATAAATCTCCTCTTTTATATGGCGCATTTCCAACAGACGCATATTCGCATACCCCCGGAAATGCAGGTGCGCAGCAGCCGGGCATGACCGGGCAGGTAAAAGAAGACTTCATCTCCCGCATGAGAGAAATAGGGATCCACATACAGGACGGGGAAATCGTCTTCCAGTCCGGCCTGCTTGATCCCGCTGAATTGCTGGATCAGAAAAGCACGTTTGAATACTTTGATCTGAAAGGAGAAAAGCAGCAGATCATCCTCCGGCAGGGGCAGCTGGGATTTACGTTCTGCCAGGTCCCGGTTATATACAGTGCGCCCGGCGAAGATAAAATTTCGATCACGTTCGCCGACGGGAAACAACTTGTTTCACCAGATCATGCCATCGGCAGGGAAATAAGTTCCGGCATATTCCGGCGTATGGGAGAAGTAGCCCGGATAGAAGTTTCATTCAGCAATATCGTCATTCACTGAAAGCAGAAAAACACATCCGATGACGGACGGATTCATCTGACACCAATCTATAAACAATCACTATGGAACATTACAAAACAAACCCGAAAGATATCGTACCCCTGGGGCAAAAAATTGCTTTTGGCTCAGGACACCTGACCAACCAGTTATTACCCGCCGCATTGGGCGTTTTTATGATCGTTTTGGTATTGTCATTAAAAATGAATCCTGTTCTGGCGGGTTTACTGGCAGCAATTCCACGGCTGTTTGATGCTTTGATAGACCCTGTCATGGGATTTGTTTCTGATCACACCGTATCCAGGTGGGGACGACGGAAACCCTATATTTTCATCGGAGCCTGGATCGTGGGTATTGTCTTCATGATCATGTGGCAGTTATATCCCGAAAACAGCCAGACTTATAATTTTTTCTTCTTTTTGACCATGTCGTTGTTTTTTTACGTCGGGTATACCATTTTTGCAGCGCCCCTTATTGGCCTGGGATATGAGATGACCCCCGACTACAGCGAAAGAACACGCCTGATGGCAATTTCTCAATTCATGGGGCAGATCGCATGGATGATCGCTCCCTGGTTCTGGGTTATCATTTATAATAAGAATGTATATGCAAGTGCTCCGGAAGGGGCCCGCAACCTGTCCATCTGGGTTGGAGCTTTGTGCCTGGTACTGGGAATCATGCCGGCATTGTTTTGTAAGGAAATTGATCAGAAACACGTAACGAACAGGGTCAACCTTTCTCTGAAAGAGTTTTTCAATAATATGAAAACTCTATTTAAAAGCATCAGGCAGATAATTACAAATAAACCTTTTTTAAAACTGTGCGGTGCGACATTCCTGATATTTAACGGGTTTCAGACCATCGCCCAGTTCGCTTTTTTCATCATTATTTTTTATTTGTTCAAAGGCGACACTACCGCCGCCGGGCAATGGCCTGCATGGTTCGGTACGATAAGTGCCGTGGCAACGGCATTTTTTGTAATTCCCATCATTACTTTTATTTCGACAAAAGTCGGGAAGAAAAATGCTTTTATCATCTCCACCCTGATATCCATGGTGGGATATTCACTCAAATGGTGGGCATTTGATCCGGCTAATCCATGGCTGATGTTTTTACCACTCCCGCTGATCTCTTTCGGAATAGGCGGTCTGTTTACACTAATGATGTCCATGACGGCTGATGTATGCGATCTGGATGAATTGAACAACGGAATGCCACGAAAAGAAGGAACCTTCGGTGCAGTATACTGGTGGATGGTCAAGCTGGGAACCGCCCTTGCTTTGCTTACCAGCGGGGTAGTGCTGAACATGGTCGGATTTGATCAGAATATAACGGTCCAGACCACTGAAACCATCACCAGTCTCAGGATTGCGGATATCCTTATTCCGTCAGTAGCCGGGCTCCTGGCAATCCTGGTCATGTGGAAATATGATATTACCGAGAAACGGGCACATGAGATTCGGAAATTGCTGGTTGAACGCAGGGGCGAATTGTAACCGGGTTGCTTATAAAAAAATTGATTGATCACTTTTATACCAGTAAGTAAAAAATGAAATAGGGAAAGGGGAAAATTCAGACCCACCCAGCGAAAAGTTGCCAGTGAAAAAGTACCGATGAAAAAGTAAAAGATAAAAGTGAATAGTTTATGCTGCTCCGCTTTTCTCTTTTCACTCACTGGTTTAAAAGTGATCAATCAAATAAAAGCATGAAGAAAGAGATGAAAAAAGCTATAGGGACATTTGTTCTTTTCCTGTTTACAATAACTGCTCTTTTTGCGCAGGCCGATAAGGTATCGGTTGTTAATGACAACCATGGATTTAAGCTGCTGGTCAACGGTAAAGGCTTCATGATTAACGGCATGAACTGGGACTACTTTCCGGTTGGCACCAATTACACATACAGCCTGTGGAATCAACCGGATGATTTTATAAAAGCTGCACTTGACACGGAAATGCCGCTGTTAAAAAACATGGGGGTGAATACCATCCGTGTATATTCCGGTATACAGCCAACGTGGATCAGGTATATTTATGAGAACTATGGCATCTATACCATGGTAAATCACTCTTTCGGAAGATATGGACTGACATTGAACGGTGCCTGGGTTCAGAATACCGACTACGCCGATTCACGCGTACATGACATGCTGCTCAGGGAAGTAACTGAAATGGCCGAAGATTATAAAAACACGCCGGGCCTGCTCCTGTACCTGTTGGGTAATGAAAACAATTACGGTCTTTTCTGGCAGGGAGCCGAAACGGAAGATATTCCCGCAGATCAACGGCCATCGGCTCTTCGTGCCAGGGCCATGTATAAACTATTCGACGAAGCGGGCCTGGCGGTGAAAGCCACCGATCATTCCCATCCGGTGGCAATATGCAATGGAGACTTGCTTTTCCTTGATATAATTGCCGGGGAATGTAAAAACATCGATATTCTCGGCTGTAACATGTATCGCGGTGTTTCTTTCGGCGACGCATTTCAGAAAACAAAAGCAGTATTGAAAAAACCAATCATGTTTACCGAACTTGGTGCCGATGCCTTTAATGCGGTCAGTCATGAAGAAGATCAGCAATCCCAGGCATACTATCTGGCGCATAACTGGCAGGAAATTTATGAAAATGCGGCGGGTTCTGGTAAAGCTGAAAATTGTATCGGCGGATTTACCTTTATGTTCAGCGATGGCTGGTGGAAACACGAGCAAACCAAAAACCTGGATGTTCACGATACCACTGCTTCCTGGGTCAATGGCGGTTACAGCGATTACCGCCCGGGAAAGAACAACATGAATGAGGAGTGGTTCGGCATATGCGCAAAAGGTAAGACGGATGAAAAAGGACATTATAAGCTATCTCCCCGTGTTGCATATTATGCATTGCAGAAAGTTCATCAAAAAAATGCAACAATGACACATGTGCTGAAAAACAGGAACCTTGAAATTCAGATTGACCTGCCGCTGGCAAATTATATCGCTTCACGATTTGACTGGACCGGGAAAATTGTATCGGTGAAATACAAAAATATTCCCGTTTCAGGTACGGAGAAAATGAACATGAACGACGACTACAGGTACGGTAAAGGTTTTTACAATGAATTTGGCATAACTGAGGCTGTAGGCTACGATGAAACCAGGGAAGGCGACTGGTTTCATAAAATAGGTGTCGGGTTACTGAAAAAAGATGGCCGGGAATATGTTTTCAGCCGGAATTATGAAATTCAGCCGGCCGCGTTTGAGGTTACTGCCAGGCCGGATAAGCTGATCATATGCTGCAAATCACAGAACGTAAACGGTTATTCCTACATTTTAACAAAAGAAATTGCATTGGCCGAAACCGGATTTATCATCAAATATCATTTAAAGAATACGGGAGAAAAGGCCATCAGAACGAATGAATATGATCACAATTTCATCGCTGTCAATAACGAACTGACAGGCAGTGATTACATTTTAAAATTCCCTTTTCAAATTAAGCCTGAATTGTTTGAAGGAAATGTCAATCCTGAAGGAAAAGTTGAAATTGGTCAACAAGAGATTACCTTTAACGGAACTCCCGATGAACAATTCTATTTCGGTAATCTTTCAGGCAAAGAAAATGTGGCCGCAACCTGGGAAATAATAAACACGAAAAACAGGATCGGCATCCGCGAGACAGGAAGCTTTAAAACATCCAGGGTGAATCTCTGGGGGTGGAAACATGTTATCAGTCCCGAGTTATTCTTTGACATCCATGTTGAGCCCGGCAATGATATTGAATGGTCCAGAACGTATACCGTATTTGAAATAAATTGAAATGACTGCAACAAAATTATCAGTAAAGGAAAAAATCGGGTACAGCCTGGGTGATACCGCATCTCACTTTGTGTGGGATATGGTTGGCTTCTGGCTCCTGTTTTTTTATACCGACGTGTACGGAATTTCTGCAGCTGCTGCAGGAACGATCATGCTGATTGCCCGTTTCTGGGACATGGCCATCGACCCGGTTATCGGCGTAATTTCTGACAGAACCAATACACGATGGGGGAAATTCAGACCCTACATTTTGTTCGGGGCCATTCCGTATGCGGTTTTGGCAATTCTCACGTTCACAACACCTCATCTGGGGGGAACCGGCAAGATCCTTTACGCCGCAGCAACGTACATTCTCCTGATGACGGCCTATGCCGCCATAAACCTGCCTTATTCGGCACTGGGCGCCGTGATGACCGATGATACTTACGAAAGGGCGGGATTGAACACATATCGGTTCATTGCCGGCTTCACCGGGCAGTTTGTCGTGACCGGACTCGCACTGACCCTGGCCGAATTTTTTGGTGGCGGCGATAAAGCCCGGGGATTCGAGTACACCGTTATTTTGTTTGCAGGCCTGAGTTTAATATTCTTTTTTATCACCTTTAAAACAACCAGGGAGCGCGTTCACCCTCCCAAAGAGCAGGTGAATTCACTGAAGGAGGACATTGGAAATCTGTTCAAAAACAAAGCCTGGATTGTGCTGGCCCTGGTCGGCATCATTTCATTCATCATGTTTGCCATGCAGAATGCGGCCATTGCCTACTTTTTTAAATACTACCTGGGACGCGAAAACAATGTGCAGCTTTTCAATGTAATTGGCACCGTTGCGCTGATTGTTGCATTACCCCTGTCGAAACCACTGGCAAAGCGCTTTGGGAACAAAAATGTATTCATCGGCAGTTCGTTGATTTCAGGGTTGTTTTTCATGCTCATATACCTGCCGGGAATAAACAACCTGACTACCATTTATATTTTCAACATCATTGCCAAGATGGCCTATGCCCCGGCTGTTCCGCTACTCTGGACCATGATTGCCGATTCGGCCGATTATGGCGAATGGACAACGGGCAGGCGTGCAACAGGATTGTATTTCTCGGCTGCGGTATTCGCGCAAAAAGCAGGATGGGGAATCGGGGCGGCCATTGCAGGCTGGATTCTGGCTGCATCAGGTTTTGTGCCAAATGTTATTCAAAACAACACGGCCATCACAGGCATCAAATTACTGGTTTCAGTTATCCCCGGCATCTTATACATGTCGTGTGCCCTGTTTATGATTTTTTATACAATCAACACCAAAACCACCACATTGATGAAAAAAGAGCTGGACGCACGAAGGGCAGCTGAATAATTGCCAGCTTCCTCATAATGGAATAACCACGCGTTTTTGCGTGTGATACGCGATATTAATAATTCACGTGTTGTTTCGCCGTGATTACGGCAGTTTGAATAATTTCCAATTTGAAAATAAACTGTTTCTTTTGATTTCATTTCCAACCAAATAGCTTTTTCTTCCTATCCGGTTCCTTTCTTTTCTTTTTCTGGTGCACATATTGTTATGGTAATACCAGAAGGCCCAACCTTTGTGGACATCTTCTTATAAGCGAAGGCTGCTTACAAAACGATTTCAAAAAAAAGTAAAAGTGAAGACGCGCTTCTTCCTCTATTTTTTCTTGTATTTACTATTCTGGTCTTGTCTTGTGGCAATACTGGCAGTTGTCAATTACCACGAGGCATACAATAATTCGCTGGAAATAGTAAAATCCAGCGCAATCAACAGCTATAATAAGGATTTAATCTATCGGCTCTGGGCGACGATGCATGGAGGTGTTTATGTGCCTGTTACAGATAAAACTCCTCCCAATCCATTGCTTTCAAATTTGCCTGAAAGAGATATTTCGACTCCTTCCGGAAAAAAACTGACGTTGGTCAACCCTGCTTATATGACCCGCCAGGTGAATGAACTGGGAAATCAGCAGTTTGGATTGGAAGGTCATATCACTAGCCTTAAACCTCTGAGACCTGCCAACGCACCCGATGGTTGGGAAAGGAAAGTATTATTGGCTTTTGAGCAGGGTCTTTCCCAGTCGGCATCTCTTGAAATGATCAGGGGGAAAGAATATTTTCGTTTCATGAAGCCATTTATCGTTGAGCAGGGATGTTTGAAATGTCATAGCAAACAAGGCTATAAGCTCGGTGATATTCGTGGGGGGATAAGTGTTTCAGTTCCATGGGAACCTGTCAAGAAACAGTTGTTTTTTCACCTGCTGCTTATATTCTTTACCTACGGTGGAATCTGGATTATCGGAATTGCCGGGGCCTGGTTTATCATGAAAAGAATTCATGACCATCAGAAGAAACAAGCAAAGATGGAGGATTCAATAGGTAAAAGCGAACTATTGTACCGCAACCTGTTCGACAAGGCGAATGAAGGGCTAATCCTGCTGTCGATGGAAGGTAACTTAGTTGAGGTCAACAACTCCTTCGCCGAAATGCACGGTTATACGGTTGACGAGATGAAGAAAATCGACATTAAAGAATTAGATGTACTCAATGAAAAAGCATTTAAAGGACGGGCTGAAGTTGTGCAACGTATAAATGCAGGGGAGACTGTCCGTTTTGAGGTCGAGCATTACCATAAAGTCGGGCACATTGTTACTTTAAGCGCCACGGTAAGTTTAATCGACATTGGTGGTCGGCCGTTCTATCTGGCTTTTCATCAGGACATCTCAGAACACAGGGTAGCGCAGGAAATGCTGCAATCAAGCGAAAAGAGATACCGAACAACGCTTGAAAGTATCAGTGACGCTTTTTTTTCACTCGATAACGAATTGAGATTTACTTACTTTAATAAACAGGCAGAAGAGCTTCTGTTGAAAAAAACCAGTGAGGTTCTGGGGAAGCAGATATTCAGTGAAGTATTTGAAGAGGCGAAAGGAAGCTTGTTTGAAGAAAAATACGCGCATGCTCTTGCCGGTAAGGAAATATCCACTTTTGAGACATTTTTTGGAATAGAACCCTATATTAACTGGTACGATGTAAGAGTTTATCCTGGAGCGGAGGGAATTTCGGTGTTTTTTACGGTCATAACTGAAAAGAAAAAGTCGGATTTAGCGCTGCGTTTAATTCTGTCGAAATACCAAACCCTGTTCGATTTGTTTCCGGCAGGGATAATGATATCTGACTCTCAGGGACAAATTATTGAAACAAACAGCGTCGCCAAAAGCATGCTTGGCCTCGCTCCCGAACAGCAGAAACAGAGGAAGATAGATGGCGTAGAATGGCAGATTGTCAGGCCCGATGGTTCCCCGATGCCTGCATCGGAGTATGCCAGCGTTCGTGCGCTCAATGAAAAATGCCAGGTTGAAAATGTGGAAATGGGTATTCTCAAGGGAGAGGATCAGGTAACCTGGATCAATGTTTCAGCTACACCCATTCCGATTGAAGGATATGGTGTGGCCATTGTATATAACGACATTACTGCCAGAAAGGAGGCTGATAAGGAAATCCGGCTCCTGAATGAGACCCTTGAACAACGTGTTGCTGAAAGGACAAATCAACTTGTCGTCATGAACAAGGAACTCACATTTCATTTGAGTGAATTGGAACAGTTTTCTTATGTTTCCAACCATGATCTTCAGGAGCCTTTGCGCACGATTAATCAATTCATACTGCTTTTTAATGAAAAATACGCAGGCACACTTGATGAAGAAGGAGAAAAATACATTGAATTCATCAGCAAGTCGGCAGCCAGGATGAGCTCGCTGGTAAAGGATTTGCTTGATTATTCATTATTGGGGAAAGAGGGTGCAAAGACCCTTGTTGATTGCAATAAAATTGTCGAAGCAGTTCTGAATGATTTGGATGATACCATCAAAGGAAGTAGCGCAAAATTAATAGTTCAGGACCTGCCAACCATAAATGGATATGAAACAGAGTTGAGACTGCTGTTCCAAAACCTGATAGAAAATGCGATCAAGTACCAGAAACCGGACATGGTTCCGGAAATAAATATTTCAGCCGAAAGTCATGGAGGGGAATGGCTCTTTTCCATCAAAGACAATGGTATTGGATTTGATAAAAAACACTATGAAAAGATTTTCATCATCTTCAAGCGGTTGCATAAACGCAGTGAGTATCACGGAACAGGTATCGGCCTTGCGCATTGCAAGAAAATTGTGGAAATGCATGGTGGCAGGATCTGGGTAGAATCCACGTCAGGGGCAGGCAGTACCTTTATGTTTACAATTCCCAAAGTATAAAAGTGACCCATCAATAAAAAATTCCATCCCCTCTGCAATTATTGATATATTTGGTTGTTAAACCTGTAAAATTTCTATTTTGTCGCACGGGATAGGCATCTTTGCTCCTTTCTATGACAGTTACCAGTACCAGGATGAATTTCATCTGCGGTTCAGGGCTAACCAACGGCAATTTACCATGGCCTCCTTTCACGAACTCGCGCAGAAGGGGTACTCCACAGATAAATTGTCAAGGGGATTCACCTATGAAGACGATCTTCCTTCGGCCGGGTATTACCTGGAAGGGCTGATGCACCAGGAGGGTTACGAGGCTTTCCTGACCGGCAAATATGACCAGGAGACCCTTCAAAGAGTTGCGGAACTGGACCCGATGGCCATTCTCGTGTCCACGACCATGGTGTTAAGCGTGGACGGATTGATCCGTATTTTAAGTGCGATCCGAAAGGCAATGCCCGGAATTCCGATTATCGCAGGCGGTGTATTTATTTGGAAGAACTATCTCAGTTACACCCGTTATCCCCATGCCGAATCTCCCTGGGATCAGCTCTTCGATTCAAAATTTTCCTCCATTGATGCCGATTTCCTGGTCGCTGCACCTCACGGCCGGAGTTCACTGCTGCAGGTCCTGGAAGAACTGAAAAAGGGAAACAGGGGGTCATTTGATGACATACCCAACCTGGTGATGCCACGCAATGGCAAATTTATCTTCACACGGAGGGAAGAAGAGATTGTTGATTACAATGTAGATTTTACACGATGGGACCTGGTTGAAAGAATCGTACACAAGATCCCGCTCCGAACTTCCATCGGATGCCCATACCGCTGTGTTTACTGTGATTTCAACAAGCTTCATCCGAAAGTCTTCCTGCGCTCGCCCGAAAGCATTGCGGGGGAACTTCGGCTTGCAAACGACCGTTTCGGCAGAAGCCCTGCCATCGTCCATTTTTCCGATGACAATGTATTCATTAACAGGAAAAGGGTACATGAAATCTGCAATGCGGTCATGAAATCCGGATTTAGAAAGTGGATGGCTTTTATCAGGGCGAATGATTATACCGAAGATGAATACACGCTGATGGAGCGCTCCGGAATGATGCTGGCTTTCATTGGTGTTGAGTCGGGCGACCAGGGCCAGCTCGACAGGATGAAAAAGCAACAGGATGTTTTGAAACTTAAAAGAACCATCGAGAAGCTGGACGCTCACTTCATCAGCACTTTTAACACCTTTATCGTGGGTTACCCGGGCGAAACAACAGAGACCCTTCAGAACACGATTCGTTTTCTGAATGAGCTTTCTCTGACTCACCAGACTGCCAGTTATGAAGCTTTTCTGTTACGGATACATCCCCTTACCGATCTGACCGAACCCGAAAATCGTGTCAAATGGGGCCTGAGGGGGTTCAACCAGGATTGGTCGCACAATACCATGAACAAGGATGAAGCTTTATCAGGCCTGTATACCCTTTTTAAGGAAGTTAACAATGTTCCGACTCATTATGCCGAGGAAAGCCATTTCTTCAACCGGGCGAATTACAGTTTTGACACAAAGAGATCATTTTTCCAGCTCAGGCATAAGATGACGATTAAACTCATCGAGAATGAACCCTGGCAGGAAGTTGAAAATATCCTTAAAGAAATGGCACTTCGGCTCAATCTGCCTGTTGATGGTCTTGACGGATCTTTGCAGGATGAAATCATCAGGCCGGTGGGAGTAAGCAGCGACTGATCTGTAATAAACGCCGGTTTTTCCACTATCCCTTCTATTCCACAATGATCTCATCCACAAACAACCAGGCTTTGCCTCCTTTTCCCGGGTGCCATTTCGGGCAAACGCCGCGGTTCTTGGCATAAATCCTGATAAACCTGACCAGGTTTTCAGCTGCTCCGGAATCATTCACGGAGTTGTTTTCATTTAACTCTTCAGCATTCCAGTGATATTCTTTGATGGAAGGTCCCGGTATTTTCGGAGATTCGGTGGTAATGATTTTAATGACTTCCCGGTAGGAATTTCCGTCGGAAGAGACAAGAATTTTAACATATTCCGGCAGGAAGATCCATGATTTGATATCATTAAGGAATCCGATGGTTGCTTTTTTCACGCGGTAAGGAGTTCCCAGGTCGATGGTTCCAATGAAGTCAGTTCCCTCGTAACCTTGCCACCGCCCATCCTGAAATGCAGTTGATCCGCGCAAACCATCGACCAGTGCGTCGGATGTTGCGCTGTATTTTTCAGCCGGGGGATGATCCGTGGTGATTTTTTTTCCAATGGCAATGTGACTCCTGTAATTAAATTCAAAAACCTTTAACGAATATATTCTGCCCTTGAAAACACGCGCCCTGATGGTTGCTGATTTGTCTATTCGCACAGGGCTGGTGTATTGTGCTGAAAAAAGATCAGGATCAGTGCCATCGAGGGTATACCTAACCTGGCATATCGTATCAGGACAATAGAACCGGAATGCTCTGCCATCGGATAAAAGGCTTTTTTCCGTTGTGAGCCATAACGGTCGGATCATATGTGGAATGGCATCGGTTCTGAAGGGGGCTGCGGGCAGTCCGGACCGGTTGAAAAGATTTACGGCGGCGGTGTCGGTAAAAGCAAACCGTATCATCTGCGGGTCTTTCACTAAGCTACTGGCAAGCAGGACAGCGCTTCCATCGATCCGGGCTGTTGCTTCATGAAATATCCCATCGTTGCTTGCAAGGGTAAAGGATTTTATTTGATCGCCTTTGCAGACAAGTCCGTCCTCCGCATTGCCGAAGTGTACCCGTACCTGGCTTCCCTCTTTTTCCCATTGGCTGAAAACGGGTCCTGTGCACCGGATGCCGGATTTGCCGTAGGTTTTAACCATGGCTAAATTTGCCAGCCTCTGCCCCACCTCCTGTTTGTTTTTCGGATGGATGTCGGCATTATCCCCGATATCCATGGTCACAACCATCCCGGTGTTGGGAACTGACAATGACCGTTGCTGCGCTTCACGCAGGTAGGCAGCCGAACTATACGTTTCCCTGTAATTGAAAGGGGCGATCTGAACGAAGTAAAAAGGGAAGTTGCCCCGGTCCCACCCGCTTCTCCAGCATCCGATCATGGTGGAGAAGAGTTTCTGGTAGCAGTCGGCGTCATAACGGTTCGATTCTCCCTGGTACCATATCACCCCTTTGATCCCGTATTTCAGCAGGGGGTGGATCATTCCGTTATACAACCTCGACACTTCAGCACAATCCCATGATTCACTGTTTGGAGAGCGGAGAAAGTAAGCAAGTTCAGGATCGGAGCTGAGACATTCGCGTGCAGTCCAGGCTTCTGCAGGCGTTCCGCCGATGGTGGACGAAATAAGGCCTATGGGAACATTCAGCATGTTGTATAGCGCGGTGCCAAAGAAAAAGCCAGTGGCGCTGAAATTGGCAGCAGTGGCCAGCGTGGCTTCGCACCATGAGGCCTTGCATGAATCAGATGGCAGGCGCTCGGGTGAATGGTCAACATTGCACAGCCTGATGGCAGAGAAGTCGCTCCTTTTCAGCTTTATTTTCTCTTTCTTGTATTGTTTCCATCCTCCAAGTGCCTTGATGGTGAATTCCATGTTCGACTGCCCTGAACATAACCATACTTCGCCGAAAAGGATGTTGGTTAATCTTATCCGGTTCCGGCCTGTGATGACGATGGAATGGGGGCCTCCGGCAGGCCCGGTTGGAATGGAGGTAAGCCAGGCTCCGTTGCTGCGGGCTATAGCGGATATCGTGCCGGTAAGCCAGCTTGGCGAAACTTGAATCTCCTCTCCGGGGGTGGCCCATCCCCAGATATTCACTACTGTGTCGCGCTGCAGGACCATGCCAGAGGAGAGGATTGAAGGAAGCCTGACCTGGGCAGCAAGTGCCATGGGAAGCAATAAAATAAGCGCTAAAATGGAGGTTTTATTCATCGGTGATATTATGATGCGGTACAATATAAGTTGAACCTGATTAAACAAAATTCCCGTCAATATATTCCTGGAATTTTTCTTTGTATTGCTCGCTGATGGGAATATATACTTTACCATCGAAAACAATCCTGTTCCGCTCTACCACAGAAACCTTCTTCAGATTTACGATGAACGACCGGTGAACCCTCATGAACCGGTCGGCAGGGAGTTGTTCTTCGATGGCTTTCATGCTCAATTGCGTCATTACCGGGGTACTGTTGATCAAATGAATCTTGATATACTCGTGCTGACCTTCAATGTATCGTATGTCATCCAGTTCGATGCGAATGAGTTTGTAATCTGATTTGACAAACAAATGGCTGGCTGTTGCCCTGATGCTTTCCTTTTGGCTAATGGCGTTTAAATCAATAAGATTTTTCACCTTGCTGGCTGCTTTCAAAAAGCTGCTGTAGGTGATGGGTTTTAATAAATAGTCTGCTGCATCCACCTGGAAACCCTCCACCGCATATTCACTGTAGGCGGTGGTAAACACAACATAGGGTTTGTTGGTCAGCGATTTTACAAATTCCAGGCCGCTCAGCTCAGGCATGTTGATATCAATGAATATGAGCTGGATAGTGCGGTTGTTGATGATCTCCATCGCCTCGAATGCACTCCGGCACTCAGCCACCAGTTCCAGAAAGGGTGTTTTCTGAATATATGCTGATATCTTTTTTACAGCCAGCGGTTCATCATCAATGGCGATGCAGGAAATCTTCATAATGGAATTTTTAGGTCAACTTCAAATTCACTTTCTTTATCCCGGATGTTCAACTGGAAATCATTCTCATATAACAACTTCAAACTATTCTTTATGTTCTCCAGGCCGATTCCTGAGTATTCTCCCTGGGAATTCGGGGCAACCTTGTGTTTGCTGTTCCTGATAATACAATTCAGGTGGTTATCATTGAATTGGAGTTCAAAATAAATATACGACTTCTGCGGGTAGTTCACCCCATGCTTAAAGGCGTTCTCAAGCAACGAAATAAACAGCATCGGGGGTATTTTAACGTCGGGAATTTGATCGGGAATCTTAACCGTAACTTCCACTTCCTCGGAATGCCTGAGCTGCATCAGTGAAATAAAACTGTGAATGAATTCGATCTCCTTTTTCAGTTCGATCGTGTTTTGCGCCGAATCATAAAGAAGGTATCGCATGAGGGTGGAAAGCCGAGCCACTGCATCCTGGGCCTTTTCCGAATTTATTTCGATGAGCGAATGGATGTTATTCAGCGTGTTCATGAAAAAATGGGGACTTACCTGGTGCCTTAGTAAGGCCAGGCTGGTTTTAAGTTGTTCCTTCTCCGCATCCTTTCGCAATTTTTGTTCACTCACCCATTTGTATTCGAGTTCAAGAGCGGTGCTGCTTCCAATGATAAGCAAAGCTGTAATTAAATTGTTCAGAAGCATTCCAAGCAGCGATTGAAGGTCGATGGGAGGCCTTCCCGTCTGAATATCCGGAGGGGGAATCCCCATACCAGAATGCGGTGGGGGTCCGGAAACAGGATGGATAAGCAGGTTGATAATGGCAACCGCGCATATCATTACAATCACTATTATGAGATATTGGGATCTCTTGTTGTTGAGGAGTAATTTTGGTAACAGCACAAATAAGTTGATCAGGAAAACAAGCAGGAGCAGGAAGAGATTTGTCCAGTCGCCGATCATTCTGTTCCAGCTATTCGGGCCGATATCCTGGATATATCTTAAATAGGGCGAAATCAACACAAGTACCCAGATGACAGCGTACAGCAGGAGAAACCATTTTCTTGTTTTAAACATATCTGTTCAATTCAATTTTTGATAGGCATTAAAATAGGAAGAACGATAGATCAGGTTGAAATTCCGTGGAACAGGGCGACCCCTGGGTGGTCCCGTTGGTCGTCTCATCGGAGGATGCCCGTCCTCACCTGGCCCTGGCTTCCGTAACGATCTTCTGCCAGGTGGTCCTTGTCTCTCACCGCTTTTATTTTGCAGAAAAATAATATTCTTATACTTTTCCAATCCCAATTTATCCATTGATCTGTCATTTCCCACTTTCACATTTAATGTCCAGGCCGTCCAGAATTCAACACCATGTTGTGCAATAATAATTGTATTTTTCTTATCCCCATGGATGTATTTTCTGATATTTTGCAAGTCCTGAAACGCCTGATCATCGATACACGGCCTCTTTTCTTCTGAAAACGTTAGGAAAAGTGACAGCGTCGTAAGCAAAATTAGTGAAATTGAAAAAGGAACGGCAGATTTTTGATTCATCCGGATTAAATACAGAATCAACAAACTTTGCGGAATAAGCATCAACACCGCAAATCTTTGAAAATATTGCTGATCATAAAACGGAAAAGCAAAAATGAAGATTACAAAAATGAATGAAAGCACCAGGTTTGCAGTGATTTTATCTGTTTTGTCTTTAAATTTCCGGAATTGAAAAATACCGGCTATGGCAAGGAGATATGAGCATATCATGTTTATTAACAGGGGAATCGGCATCGGCCCCTGTAATAATGCAGGGCTTTCAAAAATTACATTCCAGAAAGTAATCAATCGGAAAGCCCTGTCTGAATCGAACAAGGCGATCATTCCAATTCCGGCGAAAATGGTTATCACGGACGGAAGAATGGCTTTAATTCGATAGCTGACAACAAGAAAGATGATTAAAAACCCCATGCAAAAAGCAAATACGCCAAAATGAGTAAGTGCAATAACAGCCAGTGAAATTACCACAGCTGTTAAATTTTGCTTGTCAGGACTGATTAAATACTCCTCCATAAAGAGGATGAAAAGAAACGCCATCGGAATGGCAAATGCATTCTTTTGTAAATCACCAAGCATTATAAACGGAGTGAAAGAGAAAACGGCAAATAACAGAATGGCCAGGCCTGTGAAAAAGGGAATGTTACAATCTTTCCGCGATACCATCCTGAACAATGGAATTGCCAGTAAAGGCAACGCAGCACTATCGACCACCTTGATAACGGAAACAATAATCTCGTTTGTAACTGTAAAACCCATTACGGAAATGACTTTCACGATCGAGGCGCAAAAATAAAAATAGAGCGGGACGTCGTTAAAACTGAGCAAACCGGTATTTAAGATATTCCTCACCTGCACAGGATAATATCCGCCATCTACTCCTGAAATCAGGTCGTGGGAGAAACTTAATTTGAGCCTTAGAATAGTGGCTGCTAAGGTAATTGCAATAAAAATAATTACGCTCCCTGAGAATAACTTTTCAGGGAGATCACCGAGTCGGGTATTTTTATTTTCTTTCAGGTTAAAGCGGTTAAAATAACTCTTCCGGAAATCAGAACTGTATTTTGTAGATAAGATTCGGGAAAAACCCCAGCTGATATGTCGTGCTGACAGTCTTGCTTCTGTCGTCGTAACTCTGGGAGAATACGTTTTTATTGTTCGTTATATTTTGCATGTCCAGCGAAATCGATTGCGACAATTTTTTCGTCCTGCTGTTCAGGGTATATCCAATCTTGAAATCCAGCCTGAAATAGTCGGGATAGGTACTTGAATAGGCATGCGCGTCTCCTTCGAGTACCTCCCTGCCCCTGGCCTGGGATGCCTGTAAGTCGATTGGAGTATAATATCGTCCGCCGGCGTAAGTAACTTTTATATCGGTTGTGATGGCATTCCTTTTTCCTTTG
>JBAXDH010000038.1:0-30323 GCA_037141055.1 bacterium
CAGTCTTTCGCCTCTGTGAATTTTACAGAATCATCAAATTTTGCAATGCCGGGGATGATTGTATTCACCAGTGATTCTAGTTCTTTCTTTGCCTCATCGTACATTTTTTTATTTCCCTGGAACCATTCCCGGTTATTATTTTCTGCCAGTTGGGCTAAAAAATCAAGCACAAGTTTTGTCATAGGAATAATCTTTGAAAGCAAACTTACAAAATAATCAGGAAAATATGGAACCACTAACCCTGAACTATTTCAACGGAACTTTTGATTTTGATTGCCTGATAACCCATTAAAACAACCGTTTCAGGGGGATTATACTTCTGTTATGCAGGCACATTAAAAATAAACCCAACTCCAAAAACATTCTCAATGCTGAGACTCGGATCTTCCTTAAGGTATTTGCGTATTTTAGTGATGAATACATCCAGGCTCCGCCCGAAAAAATAATCGTTCTCCCCCCAAAGTTCTTTTAACAGGTCTTCCCGTTTTATTACATTATTCCGATGGCCGGAAAAATAGTTTAGAATATCACATTCCCGTTCAGTGATTCGCTTTGTTTTACCACTGATGGTTAATGATTGATTATTAAAATCAAATGCATATTTACCTATTGAAACAATGTCAGACTTGCTTTCACTTTTATTTGCTGGGATCCTGCGGATAACAGCTTTTATTTTCCAAAGCAATTCCTCCTCATCAAATGGTTTCGTGATATAATCATCTGCTCCCAGACCATACCCTTTCAATTTATCCTCTCTTAAAGATTTTGCAGTGATAAAAATGACAGGTATGTTTTTGTCTTTTAACCTGATCCCTTTTGCCAGGGAGAAACCATCCATTTTCGGCATCATAACATCTAAAAGGCATAAATCGAATTGATTGCCCTGGAACGTTTTTAAAGCCAATTCCCCGTCTTTACATAGTTTCACATCAAATCCTTCAGTTTCCAGGTAATCAACCAAAAGGAATCCCAAATTTAGATCATCCTCTGCAAGCAATATTTTGAACCTTTCCTTAGGCATTGGGAAATGTTATTGTGAATTCTGTTCCTTTTCCTTTTTCGCTATGAAGTTCAATGACTCCTCCATGCATTTCAACAATCTTTTTCGTGTACGCTAAACCCAGACCAAATCCCTTTACATCATGCACATCTCCGGTTGGAACCCGAAAATATTTATCGAAGACCTTCTTTTGGTATTCCTTTTCGATACCAATACCTTCATCTGCAACGACAACAATTAAATTAAGACCTGTATTAGATGTATGAATCGATAATGCAGGTTTTCCCCGTGAATATTTGATCGCATTGTCAATCAAATTGCACAACGCATTTATAAGATGTGTTCTGTCTCCCAATATCACTATCCGGTCAGCGTTCAGGTTTAAAGTTATATTCCCTTGTTTGTTCTCAATCTGTATATTTATGGACTTTAAAGATTCATGAATCAGCTCATGAAAGTCTAATTCTGTTTTTCGTAACGGTATTTCACCCCTTTCCAGTGCCGTCATACTTAACACCTGTTCAACCTGAAGTCGTAATTTCTCATTCTCCTCAAGGATTATTCCCGAGTAATGTTTTATTTTGTCCCCATCCTTAACTGCTGAATCCTTTAGGATCATCCTTCCTGCTAAAGCAATGTTTGTTAAAGGTGTTTTAAATTCATGGGTCATATTATTTAAAAAATCGGTTGTATGCTCCGATATTTTTTTCTCTTTTACGAGAGATAAGATTGTTCGCCAAAACATAATCAGCACAACAAGTATAAGGACAACGGACGTGATGAACAGTGTCCCCATCTCAGCCATTATGAATTGCTTTTTCTCAGGGAAGATTAGTTTCAGTTCCATTTCATTCTTGCTTCCCAAATCATCCAGGGATTTATGATAGCTGTAATTTGCATTACCGGGTTCATTTATTGAAGCCAGGGATCCCGGTTTTATAACCACAAAGGAGTAGTCGATATGAAAGTTGTAAAACTTCATGTAATAGGTAAACAGCGAGTCTATTTTACGAACTTCATCCTTTCCTAATTTCACAGTTGATTCGGAAGCAATACTCATGTCGGCACAATCTCCGATTTTCCTGCAGGCTTCCTTATCGGAAGAAAGAGCCTCGGTGGTTCTTGCAAGGACCATATTTGCCTTTTCATTAAAGAGCTCCTCTTTTATTTTTGCAGTCCGGAATATCCAATTGACCTGGATGATCAGCACAATAATTAATGCGACGGAAGAAATTGAGACAAACAAATATGTTCGGTTGAGTTTCATATCAGAGGTCAAAATTAATCATTTTCCAGGGCATAAAATAAGCGTTAACAAGTCATTAACAAATCAATAACTACTCACTAACAAGAGTCCGTGTAAATTAGAACTACTTTTGTCCGATCTAATTAAAACTATAGACCATGAAAAATATTCTTACGGTTATATTCGCCCTTGCTGTTACGCTGTCATTCACCATTGATAATGGAGGAATGCTTTTGGAAAACGGGACACTGTCTGGTGTTGTAACCTGCAGAGACGCTTATAGCCTATCAGATCAACCGGATATGGGATGTGAAATTTATGCCATTAACGAAGCCGATGTCAAATCAACCAAATACAGAGACCTCAAAAGTGTGATCGAACGGTTTCATGGATACAAATACGATTATTTGCTGTCAGTATATAATTCCATAGATCCTGCCAGAATAAAAAGAATGCAGGACAATTTTGAC
Source organism: bacterium (assembly GCA_037141055.1). GTDB lineage: Bacteria > Bacteroidota > Bacteroidia > Bacteroidales > FEN-979 > CAIVAT01. The sequence goes on from JBAXDH010000038.1 coordinate 2,717, forward strand.
ACCTTGTCGAATATTACCGGCAAATACATCCGCGGATTCAAAAAATTACCCGGTATTGTCAAGGCCGTAACAAATGAGACAGGCAATTATACATTAAGCTTAAAGCCTGGCAAATATTACCTGCTGATTATTTCAGGTAGCCTGAAAAATAATAACAGCGCAGAATCCAAAGGTAATATTGGTTATAAGATCGTGGATATCAAACCAAACCAGGAGACCACTCAGAATGCATATTTCCAGAAGTATGAAATGACCGGGATTATGCTTGCAAGGAACCTTTCAGGGTGTTAATTTTATGAAGCAAGGAAAGACGGGGATAACTCACCAATAAGGCTGACATTCCCGGGGCGAAAAAAAAATCCCTAAACCTGTATTACCTTTTTCATATTTCCCGATTAAGCATACAAACGGGATTATGAAAAGAAAAGTTACCCTCTCACTTCTGGTTTTACTGCCCGCAATCAGTGGATTTGCTGCATGGGAAAGGCATTCAGCCGGCGGCAGGTCGCATGCCATGGGTGGAACCTCCGTAACTGCATGCGATTTATGGTCACTGAGCAACAACCAGGCCGGCACCGCATGGCTTAAAGGATTCACAGCAGGGGTCAGTTTCGAAAACCACTTTCTGTTGAAAGAACTGATGTTCGAACAGGTTGGGGTGGCTTTTCCGGTAAAAGCCGGAACCTTCGGCCTGGTTGTAAACCGGTATGGGAATAATCAATACAATGAGATCAAGGCCGGGTTCAGCTTTTCCAGGAAATTCGGGAAACATTTCTCCATTGGCATTCAGCTTGACTACCTGCGGATTCATATTTCAAACGAATATGGAAATAAAAACCTTATCTCCTGTGAAACAGGCCTCATATACAAGGCCGACAAACACCTCACTGTTGGCATCCAGGTGCTGAATCCTGTTCCTGTAAGAATTTCCCGATATCCTGCGGAACAACTGCCAACATCTATTTGCATCGGGATTTCCTATCGGTTCTCCGAAGTCTTCGTGACAGACGTTGAAGCAGAAAAAGACCTGGAAAATCCTGTCGCATTCCGTGCCGGAGCTGAATACCATTTTGTCGGTCCGGCCTATGCCAGGATTGGCATTTCAACTTCCCCGATGTCATTTTCCTTCGGATTTGGCCTCGAATTTGGCAAAATAAAATTAGATATGGCATCGGGCTACCACCAGGCATTGGGGTTCAGTCCGTCAGGTTCAATGATCTATTCATTCAAATAAACCGCCGCCTGATGGAATCTTCCCGCACAAAAAATATCTTTTTGGCTGCAATGGTTCTCGCCACCAACCTTGTTTCAGGGCAAACCGGGTTTCAAGGTGATACAATCATCGCATCAGAACAAAATGCCATTCTAGCCGATCAGGTTGAAAAATCGGCTGAAGCGCTGGACATGGAATATGATTTTTCAGAACAGTTGGAGGACTATTCCGGAATTGCAGAAAAACCAGTGAATCTCAATTCTGCGGATGAGGAAGAGCTGAAAAAAATCCCCTTTCTTACGGCAGGGTTACAAAAAAGTCTGTTTAATTATGTTGCTGCGTATGGTGAAGTTCTATCTATCTATGAACTTGCATCCATCCCCGGATTTGACTCTGCGCTTGTACAAAGAATACAGCCTTATGTATTGATTACGCCCCCGTCGCATATACCGAAACCAACACCAAAGAACCTGGTCCGTTATGGTCATCATAGTCTTTTGTTGAAGTATGAGCAATCATTTCCTAAATCTCAGGGCTATCTTGTCAATGATTCTTCACATGCCCTCCATCCGGATTCCTACTACCCGGGAAGCCCCCAACGCTACTATTTCAGGTATAACTACACCTGGTTTGACAAGCTGCAGATTGGCATTGCAGGTGAAAAAGATCCCGGTGAACAATTCTTCAAGGGAGCGCAGTCCCAGGGGATGGATTATTATGCAGCCTATCTGAGTATAAATAACATTGGAATCCTGAAGAACCTGACGGTTGGGAACTACCGGGTTTCGTTTGGCCAGGGATTAACTTTCGGTTCGGGACTTTCACTGGGTTCAGTGCCAGGATTCTCAACCGGGGTGTCACTGGCAAATGGAATCAGGCCAAGCCTTAGTATGAATGAGGGTTCCTATCTGAGGGGGCTGGCGGCAACGCTAAAAATCAAGCGTCTTGAAATTAGCGGATTTGCTTCCTATCATCCCTGTGATGCAACGGTAACACTCACTGACAGTATCACGTCACCTGCCGGGGAGATCAGTTCCATAACCACCACAGGCTATCACCGCACAAAATCTGAAATTGAAAAACGGAATGCCCTTACAGAACTGGTTTGCGGTGGAAATGTCAGTTTCAGCATGGCTCCAACCCAGCAGTTCGGCTTCAAAATCGGGCTGACGGGCGTTTACAGCCGGTATTCGGCCGGAATAACTCCCGAGGTACATCCGTACAGTCAATTTGGTTTCCGTGGCAATCAAAACATGGATGTTGGCTTTGATTTCCAGGCCAGGTACCGCGGGATGTACCTGTTTGGTGAAATCAGCGGGAACCCCGGGTTTGGCATGGCATGGATCATCGGCTCCACACTGAAACCTGATCCCGGGATTTCCATCACAATGATTTACAGGAATTACCAGTCAACATACCGGAACACATTTGCCAATGCATTCGGGCAGAACAGCCAGAACGCGAACGAACGCGGGATTTATACTGCAATTAATGCCGCCGTCCATCCGAAGCTTAACCTGTCGGGATACCTCGATCTGTTCATTTTTCCATGGCTGAAATACAGGGTGGATGCTCCGTCAAAAGGCCAGGAATTCGGCCTGATGATGGATTGGAAAGCCTCCGCAGGCGTTCTCCTGAATCTGAAATTTTACCAGAAAAATACCCAGATCAACACCTCCTCGGAACAAAACCAGGTTGTCCATAAATTATGTGACTACCTGTCAAGAAGTTACCGCTTTGGAATGGAATGGATTCCGGGCAATGGCATTTACCTTAAAACCAGGATTGAGATAAAGGAAGCGGGAGAATCAGCTATGCAGCGACTGTATGGTTACCTGCTCTACCAGGATGTGCAGCTTAAAGTGTCAACATGGCTGGAGAATATCACGTTTCGCATGGCGATTTTCGATATCCCGGACTACGCTGCAAGAATATATGTATACGAACCGGAGGTCCTGTATGGGTATTCTGTTCCTGCATACCAGGGTAAAGGACTGCGGAACTGCCTGGTTTTAAAATTCGGCATCAGCCGGAAGTTTGATGTCTGGCTTCGTGGCGGGTTGACTTACTACACCGACCGGAATGAAGTCGGCACCGGGCTCGATATGACCGAAGGGAATATTCGGGGGGAAGTAACGGGACAGTTGTTGATCAAACTATAAATATTTCTCGCAGATCAGCGCAGAAACTTTTACTATTTATGATGCGGATTTCCCATCTTTTTCAGCCCTTCCATGCCATGGATGTTCATGTTCTTGGACAGTTTTGAGACCGTAGACAGATCGATATTCCCGGTGAGGCTTAACACGGCCACTTCGGTTTTATCCTTCATCAGCATGACCATCTCCGTGATTTTTCCGGCGGCATCCTGTTTGGTCATGAATTTTACATTCTGCCTGCCTTCGTTGATGGTCATCAGTTCCTTGTAGGTGCTGGCGGGGAAAGCGCCTGCAAATTCATTGTAAACGGAAACCGCTTTCATGATTTTCGCGGAATCAAATTCAAACGTCAGCACTTTAAGCCCGGTAAGCTGTTCCATCATTTTCTTCATTTCCACCGCATTGGTGTCCTTGACTTCCCCCTGTCCCATTTGCATGAGCATCTGGAACATTTCCTTTGAGATATTTACAGAGGTGAACCCTTCCTGGCTGGCATATTTGTCAAACACCTTGTCAATGGGGCTCTGTGCATTCAGCATAACTGGAACCAGCATGAATGCAATGCAAACTAAATTAAAAATCGACTTTTTCATGGCTATTTTGATTTAATGGACTGATTCGATATTTCGTCCGGGTTAATGATCAGGGTTTGAACCTGGTAGAATTTATTAAAGAGCTGAACGTTTTTCATCGCATTATCGACCATCTGCAGGCGCTCAACCTGCTTCAGACCGGTATTGAAGTTTGCCGATACCAGCATGAGTGCCTGGCTGGCATCAGCATAAGAAATTTCTGAATTTGTACTGCCGGATTGTTTCAGCGGATTTTTGAAGACATCAAGCTGAATCGTTAAAAAAAGACCAACAAGAAGCAGGATGCCTGCAGCAATGCTCATGATGATCAACCGTGAAGGACGTTGGGGCAGCAATCTGACTACAGGTGTTTTATCAGGCTCGATGAGCAGCTTCGACGTAAGCTTCTGGTCAAATTCAGGCGAAGTAATTTCATTTTGCTGCTCCGCACTCATGAATGCAAACAAAGGCTGATGCGAAAGCAGGTGAGCCGGCACCCGTTGCTCCCGGAAAAAGTCCCTGAGCATTCGTTCCTCCTGAAGGCTGGTTTCTCCTTCGTAGAACTTCTCAAGCAAGACTTCAATTTCGCTGGTATTCATATACTTTCGTATTTGTCAACAATTCACGTATTCTCTTCCTGGCCCTCGACAGCGCAACGCGGATGGCATTTTCGTTCATCCCCAGCACTTCCGCGATGTCCCCGTATTCATACCCTTCGATATCCCTCAGATGCACGATCATCTGCTGCTGTTCGGGAAGCAATTTCATTGCCTGGTGAATCCCGCGGATGAGATCGGAATGGTCCGCCCTCACTTCATCAGGCATGTTTTCAAGAAACTGGCGGTGATTATCCATACTTTCCACCGGGTAACGTTTCACTTTTAATTTGTCAAGGCATAAATTTTTGGTCATGATCATTGCAAGCGCTTCCACACTCCGGTATTCATCCAGTTTATCGCGCCGGTTCCACAGTTTAATGAACACCTCCTGCACGATGTCTTCAGCCTCCTCCGTTTGATCAAGCATTCGTTTTGCAAAGCGGAACAGCTTGTTTTTCAGTGGATAAACCTTTATCTGGAATTCCTGGAGATTCATACGGGCAATGAGACGCGGATTAACGTAAAATATTACACGATGACCAGGAAAAATGTAAAATTCTGTATCTGATCAGGACGGCTTGCATGGTATGCAAATTTGATTATTTTTGCAATGGACTTCCCTGTAATTCAATAATTATTCACAAACAACCTCACTCACTATGTTTAAAGGACATCCTAAAGGGCTTTTTGTAGCATTCTTTTCCAACATGGGGGAACGCTTCGGGTTTTATACCATGATGGCGATCCTGGTTTTGTTTCTTCAGGCCAAATATGGCTTATCAGAAGAAGATGCCGGCAGTTATTACAGTTGGTTTTACTTTGGCATCTATGCACTGGCGCTCCTTGGCGGTATTTTAGCAGATGCCACAAGGAAATACAAAACAGTTATTCTGGCTGGAATTATTGTGATGTTCCTGGGGTATGTTATTATGGCACTCCCGGGCAACCCATTGATGATAACACTCATTGGCTTATTTACCATTGCCTTTGGAAATGGTTTGTTTAAAGGGAATTTACAGGCAGTTGTCGGTCAGTTGTACGACGATCCCAAATATTCCAAAGTTCGCGATTCAGCGTTTATGATTTTTTACATGGGGATCAATATCGGGGCTTTCTTTGCTCCTTTTGTTGCAACCGGCATCAGAAATTGGTTCCTGAAAACCCAGGGATTCCTGCACGACGGAAGTTTGCCTGCCATGTGTCATGCATACCAGAAAGGCTCCCTGCAGGACACAGTTAAATTTCAGGAACTGGCCGATAAAGTGAGCGGAATGTCGGTCGTCGACCTTGGTTCATTCGCTCAGAAGTATATTGATGCTTTCTCCAGGGGGTATAACTATGCATTCGGGATTGCTGCCGGAGCCATGGTCATTTCGTTGCTGGTCTACATCGTTTTCAACAAATTCCTGCCCAGTGTTGAAAAAGTTATAAAAGCCGACGATGCCACAAAACAAAAGGCCAACACCAATGTTATGAGCTTCCTGCTGGGTGGCGGATTGATGATTACCACTTCGGTGATCTTTTATTTCCTGCTCAGGAATACAGTTAAAGATGCCGCGGCACTGGGTGCTGCAGTCGGTTTGTTTTTCGGATTTATCGCCATCATGCTGCAGGTGTCAACCAAAGAAGAAAGGCCCAGGGTTACCTCCCTCATTCTGGTTTTTGTCGTTGTGATTTTCTTCTGGATGTCATTCCACCAAAATGGTTTGACACTTACGTTCTTTGCCCGCGATTACACAGTAAAGGAGGTTGCACCTTTTACGAATATTTTCTTCAACCTGCAATCCATACTTGCCTTCATTGGTGCGATTGCCGGCCTGGTGCTGTTATTCAGAAAGAACACCACCCAACGGATAATAGGTGGATCGATGTTCGTCGTACTGGGAGGACTAACCTATTATTTCATCACCACATACAATGCAACAAACCCTATAGCTCCTGAAGTGTTTCAGTCATTCAACCCGTTGTTCATTGTTTCATTGACATTTCCCGTAATGTGGTTATTTGCGTGGCTGAGTAAAAAGAACCTTGAGCCTTCGGCACCAAAAAAGATCGGGATCGGAATGATCATTGCCGCAATCGGGTTTATGGTGATACTGGTTGCATCGCTTGGGCTTGTTTCACCTCACGAACTGCAGTACGTCGATGCCGGAGGCATTACAAAATACAATCCTGTACCGGATAGTTCACGGGTAGCGCCATACTGGCTTATCAGCAGTTACCTGATCATGACCATTGCAGAGCTTTTCTTAAGTCCCATGGGACTGTCATTCGTATCAAAAGTTGCCCCTCCCCGCTTCCAGGGACTTATGCAGGGAGGCTGGCTGCTGGCAACCGCCGTGGGAAATAAATTCCTTTTTATCGGAAGTAAATTCTGGGGTGTCCTCGACCTTTGGCAACTTTGGGCAATCTTTATTGTATGCTGCATCCTTTCTGCCTTGTTTATCTTTTCAATCATGAAAAGGCTGGAGGCAGCGACTAAATAAACCGGATTTTTGAACATCGAATATTGAATTCCGAACTGTTTCCATGGGGTCATTCCCGGCGGTTTAATTCCTATACGGAATATATCCGGAAAACCTTTGGTGGAAGAATGCAGAAGGTTGTCGTGGATGCAGGCTTTACCTGTCCGAACAGGGACGGAAGCAAAAGCACCGGGGGTTGCACCTATTGCAACAATGATGCCTTCAACCCTTCATACTGCAACCCGGTTGAGCCGCTGCACAGCCAGATCGCACAGGGCATCAGCTTTCATCATGTAAGGTACCGCAGGGCGACAAAGTACCTGGTTTATTTCCAGCCATACAGCAATACGTACGCTCCTTTGCCAAAGCTCATGGAGTTGTATGAAGATGCGCTGGCTTACCCTGATGTGGCCGGCCTGGTGATTGGTACCCGCCCCGATTGCATTGACGAGCAGAAACTGGATTACCTCATGGAATTGTCGAAGCGGTATTTCATCCAGGTTGAATATGGGGTTGAATCGTGCTATGATAAAACGCTGACCCGCATCAACAGGCAGCACGACTTCGCCCTCAGCGAAAAGGTTATCCGGATGACGCATGAACGGGGGATCAGGACCGGCGCCCATTTTATTTTCGGGTTGCCGGGCGAATCACCTGGCGAAATGCGGGACTGCGCGGGGGTGATCTCACGGCTGCCGGTTGATTCGGTCAAATTTCACCAGCTGCAAATCGTTAAGGGCACCAAAATGGCCCTGGAATTTGATGAAACGCCATCAGATTTTCACCAGTTCAGCCTTGAAGGATACGTTGAATTCATTGTCGGATTTATTGAACGGCTGAACCCTGCCATCGTCATTGAACGGTTTTCGGGGGAGGTTCCGCCTCCATTTTTGGCCGGGACCGGTTGGGGATTGATCCGGTATGATGCCGTATTGCGCCTGATTGAAAAGGAACTGGAAAAACAGGATACCTGGCAGGGGAAATTCTACAGGTGAATTGTTACGTTCGAAGCCATGATGGCCCTTGACAGGGCAATGTGCAACGGCCGTACAACTTCTAAAGCTTCCTGTTCAATGGATTTGAACAGGATAACTTCGCCGATCCTTTTGTGAAGTTTATCATAAGGCATGCTCCCGCCGGAATTCTTGCGAACCATGTTGCAATCGTTCATCACCACCAGGATCATGGCTTCTTCAGCGGAAAGGGAATCACCGGAGAGAATGCAGTTATAAATCTGCTCCCGCAAACGCTGTTTCAGCTCAATATTCACAATGGGGAATTTCGTCTGGGAAAAAACTTTCATCAGCACATATTCCTCTTTGGCAATGATGTTTTTTTTGATCAGCTGCTTCAGGATGGTTTTACGCAGTAACAGTTTCGTGTTGACGATGCGGGGGATCCATGCCCTCAGGCTGCGCTGCTTTTCAGAGGCCCTGACCAGGTTGAGCACCCGGTCGAGAATCACATCATCCGTTGACTTCGCATTTACCACCACAACGTCATCCCCGGCAAACCTGATCCTCCCTTTCTGTGACAGCTCGAAAAGGATGGCAGCAACCAGTCCGAATTTAATTTTATGTTCCGACGCGCCGAACCATCCCTTATCGTCCAGTGCGAGCAGGACAATCTTTTCGTGAAAAGAAAGTTCGATATTACTTTCTGACATGGATTTAATTAAAAGTTCCTCCAAGGTACAATTTTGTCTTTTCCATTTTCGGGTTCCCGAACACCTCTTCCACGCTGCCCTGTTCGATTACATCCCCGAGGTACATGAACACAACATTATCGGCAATGCGTTTGGCCTGGCGCAACACATGCGTAACCAGCACAATGGTGTAATCGTGTTTCAGTTTCACAAAGGTCTCTTCGATGAACTGGCTTGAAATAGGGTCCAGCGCCGAAGTCGGTTCATCAGCCAGGATAATTTCAGGGTTTACGGCCAGGCCGCGTGCCAGGCAAAGCCGCTGCTGCTGGCCAATGGAAAGGCGTGATGCAGGTTCGCGGAGCCGGGTCCTGATTTCATCCCACAAATTTGCCTGCTGCAGGTAGTGCATGACAAGTTTATGAGTTTCCCTGCGGTTGCTGATTCCCCTGAGTTTCAGTGCATAGGCGATATTGTTGTAAATAGTCATGGGCAGCGGGTAGGGCCGCTGGGACAACAGGCCCATCTGCTGCCTGAGTTTATAAATATCTTCTTTGGCCGCGAGGATATTGTTGTCGCCAATCATGATCTTCCCGCTCACTTTTAGTTCGGGATAGAGATCCGTAAGCCTGTTAAGGCATTTCAGCAGCGTGGTTTTCCCGCATCCGGAAGGGCCGAGGATCACGGTAATTTTATTCCTCGGGATATCGATGTTGATATTCTTAAGAATCTGAGTTTTCCCTGCAAATACGTTAAGGTCTCTTATCTCTATTTTTGCTTTTTCTTCCATCCCTGGTTCCGGCTAGAAATTGATTTTGGTTTTGTGGTAGCGCTTACCTAATCCACGGGAAAACAAACTTACGATTAATATGATTAATGTCAGCACCAGGGCCGAAGCATACGCCCGGTTCTGAACTTCGGGAACCGGCGACGAGAGCTGGAAGAAAATTGACAACGGCAATGTTGCTACCGGTTCAAGCAGCCCGTTTGGCAGGTGATCGGTATATCCGGCGGTGAACAATACCGCTGCGGCATCGCCTATCCCGCGGCCGAAAGAAAGTAAAACTGCCGTTACAATTCCCGAGAATGACTGGCGCGTAAATATTTTAAAAGCGATCTCCGATTTGTTTGAACCGAGGGAATAGGCCGCCTCCTGCAAGCCAATCGGTACCGTGCAAAGAATTTCATCCATGGAACGGATCATGATGGGAAGGATAAACAGGGTAACCGTAAGGATTCCGGCCAGCAAGGATGTCTGCAACCCGAAAAAAATCATCAGGGAAAATCCGAACGCGCCATAAACAATAGAAGGGATGCCCCACACCAGGTCAAGAAGAAAACGGATGATGTCCACCACTTTTTTATGCCTGATCAGGAAGACATTGAGGTAGAGTGCGACAGGCATTCCAATTAAAAAAGCCAGCACGGTGGCGCCGGAGGCCAGGGCCAGTGACCCGAGGATCGCATTCAGGATCCCTCCGCCCTTGCCATAGTAATAACCTCCATGCGGAATCTGTGTCAGCATTTCCCAGGAGATCGACCTGATTCCTTTTTCAAAAATACTGTAGATGATGATTGTCAGCACGACAAGAATGAAGTATGTCGCAACGATCATCAGACCTTTGAAAACTTTTTCTTCTATTTTTTGGCCCCGCGTCAAATCAGTATTTGTTATAGCGTACAATGAAAAAGTGCATCACCAGGTTGAAAAAGAGAGAAACCGCAAGCAGAAGCAAAGCGGCAAACATCAGTGCAGAATCATATTTGGGAATGGAGAGCATTTCGCCGTAATTATTGGCAATCAGCGCAGGCAATGTATAGCCGGGGTCGAAGACCCCTTTGGGGAGCCTGACGACATTACCCACCACCATCAGCACCGCCATGGTTTCGCCAAATGCCCGTGCCAGTCCGAACCCAAAAGCCGCTATGATTCCGGGAAGCGCCTTTTTGACCAGTACATGCTTGATTGTTTGCCATTGTGTTGCTCCCAGTGATAATGCTGCCTCATTCAGTTCGATCGGAATTGCCCTGAAAATCTCAATCAGGATATTGAGTACAAAGGGAATGATCATGATCGATAACACAAACGAAGCTGCAAGGATGCTGTAGCCCATGGTCTTTACACCCAGCCATGGTCCCAGGTACTGTGAAATAAACGGTACGATCACCAGGATTCCCCAGAGTCCGTACACAACGGAAGGGATTCCTGCAAGAATATCAATGGCCGGATGCATGATCCGGAGGAAATATTTTTTTGTGTACTGCGTCACATAAATCGCGGTGAGCAGGCAAACTGGCGCTGTGATCAGCATGGCGACGAGGGTAACCCATACCGAACCGACAATGAATGGGTAAAATCCGAACTGCCCGCTGGAGGGCTTCCACGTTTTGGAAAAAATCAGGTCAACCAGCGAGTAGTCATGAATGAGCAGCACTGATTTTATGTAAAGTCCGAAAAAGAGGAAGAAAGGCAAAAATGCAACCAGCAACAGGCTGATGATCATCCATGTATAATTAACCACATGCCGTTGCTCCCGGTTGAGAAGGTACATTTCAGTTCAGCTTTTGCAGTTCCTTCGTAATCTGTGCCGGCTTAATTGAAACATAGCCGGCCTCATTGACATATTTCTGTCCTTCGGAGAGGATCCATTTCAAAAATGTCTGAACCAGTTTATTTGTCGGTTTTCCCGCGGAAACAAAATAGAGGTCCCTGGCAGGCGGGGAGGGATATTTGCCGTCGTTGATGGCCTTAATCACCTGGTCCATGCTCCCGTAAAAATTTTCATCGGGGTCGATCATCCCGTTCTCATTCAGATCAATGGGAATCACATCCAGCCCGGCGTATATATGGCGGGTCGACATCTCGTAAATGAATCCAAGATTGTTATATCCGATACCTTCGGGGGTTCGTCTTACTGCATCTGCCACACCCGGGTCGCCGTTAACGCCGAGGCCCAGCAAATCCTCCTGTTTTTTACCCTTCATGTATTTTGCCCACATGTCGGCAGCGCCACAGGCATCGGAACGGGTGAAGGCCTGCAATTCGGCTTTGGAACCGTTCCCTGCGGCCTGGCCCCAGGTTGTGATTTTACCGCTGATGAAGATATCATAGAACTTCTGCCGTGTCAGCCCCTTTTTCCTGAGATCGGCCAACACCGGGTTATGCGTATTGACCGTAGGAAGTACGGCATCTTTCGCCACGGCGATCCACCATGCGCCTTTCGCCTGTTCTTCGGGGCTGACCGATTTCGAATACATGCCAAGGTCGACCATTTTGGTAAGGGCATCCGCCATTCCTTTGCCGGCACCGCCTGCAGATACATTGACCGTTACTTTGGGATGCAATTTCTGAAATTCCTCGGCCCATTTTACAGCAAGCGGGTAGAGGGCAAAGGCACCGGAAAGCGTAATTTTTCCTTTCAGCGTATCACCAGTCTTACCGGAATCCTTATTAGGTGTTTGATTGCAGGAAGAGAGTCCGGTCAGCCAGGCAAGTCCGATGATTAACAGAAACGGGGCAGAGTGTCGAAGCGGGTTCATCTATTCAGGATTTTAGGAAGTGGTTTATAATCGTTTCAACATTGATTCCTTCGGCCTCCGCTTTGTAGTTCCTTACGATCCTGTGTCTGAGCACGGAGGTTGCAACTGCCCGCACATCTTCGATGTCGGGTGAATATTTACCATTCAGAACGGCATGGCATTTTGCCCCCAGTATCAGGTATTGCGAAGCCCTTGGACCAGCGCCCCAGGTAAGGTATTCGTTGGCCCACGGGTTGGCATTGGCAGTTTTGGGCCGTGTTGACGACACCAGGTTTACTGCAAAGTGAAAGACATTGTCGGGCACCGGAATTTTGCGGATGAGGTTCTGGAAAAAAAGAATTTCTTCTCCCGTGAGAACGACAGACGGGGTGACTGTTTTTTCTGTGGTTGTTGCTTTCACAATGTCGATCTCCTCTTCGAATGAAGGGTAATCGAGCCAAATGTTAAACATAAACCTGTCAAGCTGGGCTTCGGGCAGCGGGTAGGTTCCCTCCTGTTCAATGGGGTTCTGCGTGGCAAGGACGAAAAAAGGTTCCGCCAGGTGATAACTTGTTCCGGCAACAGTCACCGCCTTCTCCTGCATCGCTTCCAGCAGTGCTGATTGTGTTTTTGGCGGGGTGCGGTTGATCTCGTCGGCGAGGATGATGTTGGCGAATACCGGCCCCTTGATGAAACGAAAGTGCCGGTTTTCGTCAAGAATCTCGGTACCAATGATATCGGACGGCATCAGGTCGGGCGTAAACTGAATCCGGTTATAGCTGAGCCCGAGCGCTTTCGAGAGGGTATTCACCATGAGCGTCTTTGCAAGCCCTGGAACTCCTACCAGCAAGCAGTGTCCTTTGCAGAAGATGGAGATAAGCAGATTTTTCACCACCTCATCCTGTCCGACGATTACCTTGGCAATTTCTGATTTCAGGAGGCCATATTTTTGAACAAGCGCATCTACCGCTTCAACGTCCGACGAAAAATGCATGATATTGTAATTTAGTTTTTAACCCATTTGCGTGAGAACGAACAACTGCGATAATCATCCTTCACCGAAATGTAGGTTGAATTCATTTTTTTTGCGATCCATTCATCAATAATATCCTGTTTTTTCTTCTCCAGGGCCATCATCTGTATGCGTGCATAGTCCTCGTCGAGATTTGCCTTGTGCGGATTTGTCCGGGTTTTGAGGTAGTAGATCCGGTAGTCCTGCTTTCCCCTTTCATTGGTAAGCACGGGTGCGGAAACTTCCCCGGTTTTAAGTTTGTCAACGATAAAGAAAACCTTGGCATCGATCTGGCCGGCTTCGAATTTGCTGTTCCCGCTCTGCTGGTTGATCATCAGACCGCCGCTGTTTTTTCCGGGATCATCGGAATACCTGACAAGAGCGGCATCATAGGTCATCTTTTTTGTCATGATGAGGTTTGCCACACTGTCGAGCGTTACCTTTGCCTTGTTGAGGTTAATGGGCGACACTTTCGGCTGGAGAAGGATGTGCCTCACATTGATGTAATCTCCCCTGCGTTCGATCATCTGGATCAGGTGAAAACCATCTTCGGTTTCAACGATGTCTGAAATCTCCCCGGGTTTCAGCCTGAATGCCGCTGCCTCGAACTCAGGGCGCATCTCGCCGCGCTTGAACATGCCCAGTTCACCCCCCTGCTTCGACGACCCCGGGTCTTCGGAATAGAGGACGGCCAGTGTGCTGAAGTCGTCACCCTTGACGCACCTGTCCCTGAAACTTTTCAGTTTGTCCTTTGCCTCTTTTTTTTCTGCATCGCCCATGGAAGGCTGCTTGACAATAAGCCCGATTTCAAACTCCGAATTGATCAGCGGGATGCTGTCTTTGGGAATTTTTCGAAAAAACGCTTTCACTTCCGACGGCGTGATGACGGCTTCCTTGGTGATTTTTTGCTGTTCCTGTTCCGTCAGCATCTGTTCTTTGATCACATCGCGGAGTTCATTTTTAATTTCCAGCAGCGATTTCCCAAAGTGCTCTTCCAAACGGTCCGGCGTACCGGCCTGGGAAATGAAATAGCGCATCCTGCGGTCCATTTCAAGCTCAACCTGCGCATCGGTCACCGTGATGCTGTCAACCTGGGCCTGGTGCAGCAGCAACTTCTGGAAAAGCAGGTTTTCCATGATCTGGCATTTCAGTTTCGGGGCTGTCCCCATGATATTTCCCTGGCTCCGGATTTGCATGTACTGGTTTTCCACATCCGATTTAAGAATCACATTACCTCCGACAATGCCGACAACTCCATCGATGATCGTGTCCTGCTGAAGTTGTGCATATACGGAATCATGGATGATAAAAGAAACCGGAATCAGAAAAAAAACAAATCGCAGGATTTTCATAGGTACAGTTTTGGGCAAAATATCCCCTTAATAAATCTCAAAAACATTTTTCTTATGGGCATTTGTATAAATGTCATCCTGCATCCGTCCGATGAGATCGATCTTCCGCTTGTTCAGGATAATATCACGGATTCGCTGCCTTTCAAAATTCAGCGGCGAAACACTCTCCTTGATCTTGAAATCCTTGAAACGGACCAGGTAAACGTACATGGAATCCTGGTACTCAAGATCCCGGTGGTTTTTTAAAAACTCTTCCTGGTTGTACGTCTTGACCGGAATTTGCTTCAGAACATCATTGAACAGCAGCCAGTTCTCGTTGTCAAGAAAGTAATCCGCAGCATTTTTTTCGCAGAGTTCCGTGAGCAGGGTCTTATCACTCTGATCATCGGAGTTCAGCAATTTCTTTATTTGTTTCGAAATTACTGATTTTAACGGAAGTTTTACATATTGCACCAGGACGATGTTATCTTTCAGCAGGAAATTCTGCTGATTGGCATCGTAATAATTTTGTGTCTCCTCGTCCGTGATAAGCGTATCCAGGTTCTGCTTTACAAGTGCATTTTCATATGCAAAGATGGTCAGCGAATTCTTGTAGTTTTCAAGCTGCTTGGTGAAATCCATCTGGGCCCCTGTCAGATTTTTTTCCGCCTGCTGAATGATAAGCCGCTGCCGGACCCAACTTTCAATGTAGCTCCGCGTGATTACCAGGCTGTCTTTGGGCAAAGTTCCGGGGGCCACCACCCCTTTAAGGTCGGACTCATACAGATAATCGTCGTAAGCTCGCGCCAGGACCCGTTCGTTTTTTTTTTTGAAAAATCCGGAGCAGGATGTGGCGAAAATCAACAGGAGGATTAGTATCCGGTTCAAGGGGTCTTATTTAATTTTTTCAAGCACATCCTTTTTAACCTCAACCGGGTATTTTGCCCTCAGCGATGCGATCCACTCCATTTCAAGATAATTCTGGTAATCAGCAGTGATCAGCCCCCTGGCCTCGTTGAGTTCCTTAACTTCCGGTTTCAGAACTTTGCGCACATAGACAAACACGGTTTTACCCGCGTTTACCATATCGCCCGAAAAACCTGGTGTCCATGGGATGGAATCAATCAGTTTGTTGTCCTTGCGTGAAAATTTACCGCTTTCAATTGACAGGATCTGCAGTGAATCGGTATTGATTTCCTTCAGCATGTCTTTATCGGACAATCCCGATGTGGCGAAGTTTTTAACTTTCTGCACTGCCTTGGGATCCTTCACGGTATAGATGCTCGCATCGAGGCGGGTGTCCCACTTGTAGGAAGATTTATGCAACTGATAAAATGAGGCTAACCCAACAGTGTCCTTCACGGCCTTGGACCATACTTTCTGGTCGGTGAGGTCAAACAGGAGAATGCCGTCACGGTACTCACCCATCAGGGCTTTGAATTCCGGGTACTTTTGCTCGAGTTGTGAATTTTCCCATTTCAGCAGGCTTTCATCCAGGAATTCATTATACATCTTATCCACATAGAGATTGATGCTTTGCTTTTCCTGTTTGCGCTGCGTGGATGCCAGGTAGGAGGCAAAATCAGCCTGGCGGAATGTCATGTTTCCAATTCTGAAGATCATGCCGGTAAGATTGCCCGCTTCTGCAGCTTTCCATTTTCCAAAGAAAATACTGTCGGTAACAACGGTGTAGAATGCCTTCAGTCCTTCAATGTTCTCCGTGACTCCATATTCACTCCTGATCCGTGCGATTACAACTTTGCGGGTCTGGTCGCCACGGTTATCCTTCATGACTCTTTGTTTCAGTTCGGCTTTCTCTTCTTCCAGCGGTTTCTGGGCTTTGCGCTCGATAAGTTTCACGATATGCCAGCCGTAGGTTGTAAGAATCGGTTTTGTATAATCCCCCGGGTTGTTAAGAAAGTAAATTGCTTCCACAAATTCCGGGACCATCCGGTTCACGCCAAAAGCAGGAAGAACGCCTCCCTTTGCCGCCGATCCCTTATCGTCGGAACATGTTTTTACAAGGTCTTCAAACGAGACCCCGCCAGTCAGTTTCGTGTAAATTGAATCCATGCGTTTCTGGACCCTGGATGAATCTTCAGCTGTTGCATTTTTCGGGATTGAGAGAAAAATATGTGCGACCGTCACTTTACCCAGAGCAGGGCGGCGTGCCGTGACTTTGATGAGGTGGTAGCCATATTCGGTACGCACCGGCATGGACACCTTGCCAACCTGGGTACCCCAGGCCCCGTTTTCAAAGGCGTACACCATATCGAAAACTGCAAAATAGCCGAGATCACCCTTGTTCCCTTTTAAAAACGGGTGCTGCTGCGTTGCTTCACGGTCCTTGGCTGAAGGGTCTTCTGAGAATTCAACCGCCACGGATTCGAAGGAAGCGCCCTTGTTGAGTTTTTCCCTGGCTTCCATGGATTTTTTGTAAGCGGCAAGGGTGTCTGCAGGCGAAGCATCCTGTTTCAGCCGGAAGAAAATATGGCTTGCGCGCAAATCCGTTTTTTCGCGATCGTAGGCTTCCTGGATCAGGCGGTTCAGGGTGGCTTCATCTGTAAAATAAGGCTTGGCAAGTTGTTCGCGGTAGCCGTTCAATTCATTTCTGAAGGTGGCAACCGTATCGAGACCAAGTTCCTCCGCCTGTTTCACCTTAAGTTTGAAGTTGATGAAAAGGTCAAGGTACTCATCGAGTGACTTCTTATCAATTGTTTCACCCTTTACGTTGTTCTTCTGGTAAATATTCATAAACTCACTGACATAGACCCGCTTTCCAGCGATGGTCATCAGTACTTCATCATTGCCGACCTGGGCTTTCGACGAGAAAATGGAGACAAATAAAAAAACCGGCAACAACAATCTAAATTTCAATCTACTCATTGTTTAATTTATTATTGGTTTAACAATCAGACTAACGATCAGAACGCGAAATAATTTTGATTTTCATATTTTTATTATCACCTGCTGTAATTCGGGGCCTCGCTGATGATGGTCACATCATGCGGATGGCTTTCGATGACTCCTGCAGCGCTGATTTTGATGAATTTGGCCTTCTGCAGGATGTCGATGGTCTGCGAGCCGGTATACCCCATGCCGGCTTTCAGTCCGCCAACCATCTGGTAGATAACCTCAGACAACGAGCCCTTATATGGCACCCGGCCAACGATCCCTTCAGGGACAAGTTTTTTAATGTCTTCCTCAACATCCTGGAAATACCGGTCTTTCGAGCCTTGCTGCATGGCTTCGATGGAACCCATTCCGCGGTAGGTCTTATATTTCCGGCCTTCAAAGATGACCGTTTCACCTGGTGATTCATCAACCCCGGCAAAAAGTGATCCGGCCATGATGGAATGAGCCCCGGCAGCAAGCGCTTTCACAATATCGCCGGTATAGCGGATCCCTCCGTCGGCAATGGCCGGTATTCCGCTGCCTTTCAGTGCGGATGTAACATCATAGATTGCCGACAATTGCGGAACACCGATCCCTGCGATGATGCGGGTGGTGCAAATGGAACCGGGACCGATTCCGATCTTTACACCGTCGACCCCTATTTTCGCCAGGTCCTTCGCAGCTTCGCCGGTACCGATGTTTCCAATGATCAGGTCAACATCGGGAAATGTCTTTTTCACCAGTTTTGCCATTTCCATTACGCCTTTTGAATGCCCGTGAGCCGTATCGATCACGATGGCGTCGACGTTTTCGCGAACCAGGGCTGCAACCCGTTCGAGTGTGTCGGCGGTAACACCCACTCCTGCGGCAACGCGCAACCGTCCGAGGCTGTCCTTGCAGGAGTTCGGACGCGCTTTCACCTTCAGGATGTCCTTATAGGTAATCAGCCCGATCAGTTTGTTGCGTTTATCGACAACCGGAAGTTTTTCAATTTTGTGTTTCTGGAGTATGGCTTCCGCCTGCTCGAAATCGGTGAATTCATTGATGGTGATGACGGTTTTGGTCATCACTTCGGTAACGGGCCTGGAGTGGTCACGCTCAAAGCGCAGATCGCGGTTGGTGACGATGCCGACAAGTTCGTTGTTTGCATTGGTGACAGGTATCCCGCCGATGCTGAATTCCTTCATCATGGCTAAGGCATCGCCGACCAGTGCATGCTCCATCAGGGTAACCGGCTGCAAAATCATCCCGTTTTCCGCCCGTTTCACTTTGCGAACCTGCAATGCCTGGTCTTCAATCGACATGTTCTTATGCAGGACCCCGATACCTCCCTCCTGCGCCATGGCAATTGCCATTTGCGATTCGGTCACGGTATCCATGGCAGCGGATACGATAGGAATGTTAAGTTTTATATTCCTGGAAAGCAATGTAGAAACATCCGTTTCACGCGGAAGTACGTCGGAATAAGCCGGTACAAGCAACACATCGTCATACGTTAATCCTTCACCCCGGAATTTATCTGAATTTAGGAACATATGCATCAAAATTAAGGGTGCAAATGTACAAAATTTTATTATTCAAAATGATTGTAAATAAAAAGCAGATACCCACACAAACCCTCCATTTTCTTCAGGATGGGCCGGTGTGGATATCTTTGAGGCTGCGATCGGTCAGACAAAGAAGTCCGCCAGGAAAAACGCGGAATAATTTAGGGGTAAAGTTCCCTGTGACATTCCGTGCAGAAATAGGTCTTCCAGTTATCTTTCACATCAATCGGATGCTGGAACTCCACGAGGTTATCAATGGTGGTGTATTGAACCTTACCCGTCGGGCCCTGTGCGATAATGGTGTGGCACATGTTGCAGTCCTTGGTGATAACTTTCCCCTTCTCGCTTTTATGCCTGTCGGAATGGCAACGGAAGCATCCGTCGGATTCAAGGTGCCCGATATGGTTGAGGTAATTTTTGGCCGAAGCTCGCATGTAAGGGAATACATTGAGTGAAAACTGCGCCTGTATTCCGGCGATCGCTTTGTCTATCAAAGGTTTTTGAGTCTTGTAAATCGACGGATAGCCTGTCTTGTAAAAGTTGGTGATGCTGTCGCGGATATAAGTAAAGGCAGAATCCTTATCGGAAAATGTGCCTTTCAGTACATTCATGGCAACTCGTTTGATGAATGGCAATTCTTTCGGAATCTCACCGGTAATCATGCCGTTGTCTACGTATACCATCGGGGATTTATACGAATGCGATGGCCGGTTGTGGCAGTCCATGCAGTCCATGATGCGGTGTGGCAGGGTATCGAGAGCCTTTTTGTCCAGCATGTTGTCTGTATCCTGGAAGATCTGGACATCCCCGGTTTTAAGGTTGGTAAACTTGACCCATGGGATTTGCTCACGGTCTTTGGTTGAAGCCACATACTCGATGCGCATGTCCTTGTTGATGTGCCAGTGGATTCCTTCGCTGAGCCCCATTGGGCTGTAATTCGGCCCAATGCGCATCAGCAGTGAATAGTTGAATTCAGTATTGAGTGAATCGGTGAGATACACCCGCTGTGTGCGAAGCTTGCGTGCATAGAATTTCTGCGGCCAATGGCACCTTTCACAGGTTTCACGGGCAGGGCGCAGGTTCTGAATCGGCGTCTCGATGGGCTGGGGGAATTTGTGGAAAAGAACAGAATACACCTGGTACATTCCCGACAGTTTCGATTTCACATACCAGCCTGCCCCTTCTCCGACGTGACATTCAACGCAGGCAACACGCGCATGGGGCGAATGAAGGTAGGTAACATATTCGGGCTCCATCACCTTATGGCATAACCTTCCACAGAAATCAACCGACTCGGTGTAAGTAAATGCCTGGTAACTGCCTACAGCAGAAACAATCAGGAAAAGGAAAATAAATACGGAAACAACCACCAGTTTCTGACGCTGACGGGGCACATTCATATCAAGTACCGGCCAGAGTTTATTGGGATCATGCGTTTTTTTCCGGTTAAGGAACATCCCGATGGGGATCATCAGCAAACCGGCCACCATGATTGCGGGAAGCAGTATATACGTATAAATGCCAGTATATGGGTTTGAGTGCTCGGTAACAAGATCCTGAATAAAAGATACAAGAATCAGGATAAAGCTGTTAACTGCAATGATAAAGCCAACAATACTGATCCAGTTTGAAATGGATTTTGGTAGTTTCATATGTGTTTTTTAATTTAGAATGTTTCTACGTAACGTCCTGTAAATGACCCGATAAAAGTAGTACTAATTCTCAGAAATAAAAAACGGCAGGCTATAATTGTGAAAAAACAGACAGATAAAGGTGATTATTCATCCTGCGGTACAGGCTTAAAAAAACTCCCGGATTTTGGTGAAATTTCCTGAAAATGACGTATATTTACAAGTGTAAACGAAAAAAACGGCATAAAGTAAAAGGAGGTATATCATATGAACCGTCATTTTTTACCCTTGGAAAAAGGTATCGGAATCGTAATCCTGGCGTTTCTTTTTTCACCTTCATTTTCCCAGCTACCCGGTCTTAAGGCTGTGAACGATACCATCGACATATATCCGGGAATACCTGTTGTCTTTGACATTCTTGCCAATGATTCAATCCCTCCGAATATCAGGATAAAAATAATTGCCGTATCCGGTGCAAATCATGTTCAATGCCAAAAGGTTCATGATACGGCCTGGAGATGGGTTTTCACCTTTTCGGTTCCCCAATGGGGATTTGGCGGAGAAGTGGAAGGCGCCTATCACTTTTTCACCATGGCGATGGATACAAGTTCTGCAAAAATCCTTTACCGGATTCACGATAAGAGCTACAACTACCTGGATATAAATAATGTACGTGCTCGTTTTTCTTCATCCGGGTCACATTTTTTCCATGATACCGCTGAATATGAAGTTCCAAAGAGAAGCGGAAAGACATCCGTTTTTTCCAACACTTTCTGGATCGGAGGAAAAGACAACCAGGGGAAACTTCACTTCGCCGGGGAGCGTTATCGCCAGGGACCTGCCGGTGGACCTGCCGGGATACATCCTGACTTTTACGCCGGTCCCATCATGGATTCTGCAAAATACTCGGTTTACCAGGATACCGTATGGAACTATGTCTGGAGTTTGAAGAAAACCGACATCGATTATCACCGGGCCCATTTCTGGGATCCGGGATATCAGCCAATACACGATATTCTTACCTGGCCGGGGAATGGTGACACAGCCCTCGGACAAGCTCAGCGGCTGGCTCCGTTCTCCGACCGAAACGGCGACGGAATCTACAATCCGTTTGACGGTGATTATCCTGAAATCAGGGGTGATCAGGCATTATTCTTTATTTTCAACGATGACCGGGGGCCACACTATGAATCAGCGGGATTGAAATTAAGGGTTGAAATTCACGGAATGGCATATGCCTTCGACATGCCGGATGATTCTGCCTTTAAGAATACCATATTCTTAAATTACAAGCTTTTCAATCGTTCTCAAAACACGTTTGACAGTACGCTATTGGGGATATTCACTGACATTGACCTTGGGTATGCCAACGAAGATTATGTTCTCTGCGATGTGGAACGGAACATGTATATCGGTTATAATGGAACACCTGTTGATGGAACCGGCCAGACTTTCGCATACGGAGAAAGCCCACCCGCCCAGGCCGTCACGCTTATGGCAGGGCCTTTGTTGGATGCCGACGGACTCGACAATCCCCGCATAAGCCAGAATGGAACGCAACTGTGCGATTTCAGTGTGAACGGCCTGAACTTCGGTGATAACGTTATTGATAATGAGAGATATGGGCTCCAACGATTTATCTATGTTAACAATTCCAATTCCGGTGTTCCGTCATACATGACTGATCCTGAATATGATATTGATTATTACCAGTTGATGTGCGGAAAATGGAAAGACGGCACCCCGATTACATATGGGGGAAATGGTCATCCGGCAGCCGGTGGATACGGCCCTGCCTGCAGGTTTATGTTTCCGGGCGAATCGGATTCGCTTAATTGGGGTGCTGGTTGTGTTCCACCCAATGGGCCGAAAAACTGGACCGAAGAGACCGCCTTTAATAACCCGGGCGACCGACGGGGTATCCAGGTAACAGGTCCTGTGACCTTTAGTCCAGGGGATGTCCAGGAACTCGATCTGTCTTTTAACTGGGCCAGGGCATATGGTGCACAAAATCCGATGGCGTCGGTTGAAAAACTCAGACATATGGCTGACAAAACCAATTCGGCATTTGCCCTGAACAGGTTGCCTGGCGGAAGTCAATTCTATGGGATCGATGATGCCAAACAGTCCAATGATCCAGAGGTTACCGTTTATCCAAATCCTGCAGGAGATTATGTTCTGATTAAATTGAACTCTGTTCAAATCCCTGATTTCACCAGCATTGAACTGATGGACAGCCAGGGGAAGTGCTTGAGAAAAATCAATTCTATCGTTTCTTTCACATCGACGCCTATCGACATATCTGATTTTACGTCTGGCATTTACTTTGTAAGAATTCAGACAGCCACTTCCCTCTGTGTAAAAAAGCTCGTGGTCATTCATTAGGCCTGCAAATTGTAAAAAACTTAACCACAAAGGCCACGAAGTCCGGCACGAAGGCACGCGAAGGTGCTAATTCCTGGTCAAATACACTTCCATGAAAAAGATTTTGCTTTTATTTCTGACCTGGATGGTACTGGGTTCACTGAATGCCCAGGTCATCCCTGACCAGTCGACGCTAAAATCGCATGCGCCGGGAACATTCCGGGCGACATTCAAAACGACCAAGGGCGATTTTACCGTTGAAGTTATCCGGGAGTGGTCGCCGGCTGGTGCTGACAGGCTTTATCAATTGATTTCGACCGGGTTTTACAACCAGAATTCCCTGTTCCGGGTGCA
The DNA here is from genome assembly GCA_037141055.1 of bacterium. Taxonomy (GTDB): domain Bacteria; phylum Bacteroidota; class Bacteroidia; order Bacteroidales; family FEN-979; genus CAIVAT01. The sequence continues at coordinate 26,020 of JBAXDH010000038.1, forward strand.
GAAAGGCTACGTGGTTCAGTTTGGCATCGGGGATAAAAAGGATGTCAATTATTTCTGGGACAAGCGCCCGGTAAGTGATGAGCCTGTAAATGGCAGCAACCTGAAAGGAACGGTTTCCTATGCCCGCGACGGGTTGAACAGCCGTACAAGCCAGTTGTTCATCAACCTGAAGGACAACTACAAACTGGATACGGTCAATTTTAATGGTCTGCGGGGATTCCCTCCGGTTGGAAAAATAATTTCAGGGTTTGACATCGTTGAGTCGTCGTTTGGCGGATACGGCTTTGAACCGGCCAATCACCAGGATTCGGTGATGATCTATGGCAACAGTTACCTGAAAAAGAAATTTCCGGAACTGGACTATATTATAGCGGCTAAGGTTATCGGGGAGTAAACCACCTCATCCCCCGGCCCCTTCTCCCAGGGGAGGCAAATACCTCATCCCCCCGGCCCCTTCTCCCAGGGGAGAAGGGGAGTGAGTCGACCCAAATTCTAAAGATGGTTTATTTTGAGACGTATTCCGTCCGCACGGTGATGTAACCCGGGTAGGTGAGCGCTGTTCCGGCAATGATTATCGTGGGTTTCAGCTTGATTTTAAACCGGGTCGGGGTGTTTCCGACCCCGGCAAGGTTCATGCAGAAATTCAGCATGGCGCCAGCCGACTTCCCGGAAAGAACTTTTTTCAGGTCCAGGCCGATTTCCACAGGAATGATCGCCGAACCCATCCCGGGAATGGTGAAGGGCTTGTCAAGGATTCCTGAAGCCATTTGAATATCATCCACGAACAGGATCCAGTCGAGCCGGTTAAGCCCGGCTTCCCGGGCATTCGGATTGCGCCCTTCAAGCTTTAGCCGGAGGGACAGCGGGAACGTCGGGCTGGTGAACCCGGCGAGGACTTTTGCCGCGTCCATCATGTTCAGGTCACTGACCGACCGGATATTCTGAAGCTCCACTCCCGCAAGGTTGACGCTATCCACCGATTGAATGCGAAAATCGCAGTTGGAGAGGTTGGACACCTGCCGGGCCTGCCTTGCAACATCGCACCCTGAAAACGGAATCATCAGGAGTAACAACAGGGTGGCCGGAATAAGAAGCTTTCGTGAGTATATCATGTGGTTGTTTTATAATCTTACATGAGGTTTCAGTCAAATCAGAAGATATCTCCCTGGATACCAAACCTAGTATTCATCCCAGCTTCTGATCTCGATCTCCCCGGGCCTGATCTTGCAGAAGGCCATGATGAACGCTGCGGCGAGGTTCGGATTGGTGATCAGCGGGATGTTGTAATCGACCGCCGACCTGCGGATCGAGTAATCGTTGTCAAGTTCATGCTTCGACAGGTTTTTCGGGATGTTTACCACCAGGTCGAGGCGACGGTTCTGCAGGTATTCCAGCACATTCGGGGTTGCCGCTTCATCGGGCCAGTGAAGTACGGTTGAAGGGATTCCGTTTGTTGCCAGGAAATCAGCGGTTCCGGGGGTTGCGAAGATTGAATATTTATTCAGATGCAGCTGGTGGCAGCACTCGAGGAGCACTGTTTTTGACTTCGTGGGACCTGAGGAAATCATGATGTTTTTCTCAGGAATCCTATAGCCGACCGAAAGCATGGATTTCAGGATGGCCTCGTAAAAGGAGTCGCCGATGCACCCCACTTCGCCTGTAGAGGCCATGTCAACGCCGAGCACCGGGTCGGCTTTCTGAAGCCTTGAGAAGGAAAACTGCGGGGCTTTGATGCCGATATAGTCGATGTCGAACATCGATTTGTCGGGCTTGGTGAACGGTATCCCCAACATGACCCTTGTGGCGATATCAATGAAATTTATTTTCAGAACCTTTGATACGAAAGGGAAACTGCGTGAAGCCCGGAGGTTGCACTCGATCACTTTAATGTCATTGTCCTTGGCCAGGAACTGGATGTTGAACGGCCCCGAGATATGGAGTGAACTGGAAATCTCCCTTGCCACCCGCTTAATTTTCCGGATGGTCTCCACATAAATTTTCTGCGGGGGAAACACGATGGTGGCATCACCGGAATGGACGCCGGCAAATTCGACATGTTCCGAAATGGCATAAGCGACCATCTCCCCGTCCCTGGCCACGGCATCAATCTCAATTTCCTTTGCCTCCTGGATGAATTCCGACACCACCACCGGGTGCTCTTTTGAAACGTTGGCAGCCAGTGTCAGAAAATATTCAAGCTCGCTGTTATTCGACACTACGTTCATGGCAGCGCCGGAAAGGACGTACGACGGGCGTATGAGCAAAGGAAAGCCAACCTCGGAAGCAAAATCATAGATCTCGTCAAGGTTTGTCATCTCTTTCCACCTTGGCTGATCAATCTCCAGGTGATCCAGCATCGAGGAAAACTTGTGGCGGTCCTCCGCGCTGTCGATATCCACCGGGGATGTTCCAAGGATCGGGACCAGCTGTTTGTGCAGGCGCATGGCCAGGTTGTTGGGAATCTGGCCTCCCATGGACACGACCACACCCTTCGGATTTTCAAGTTCGACAATATCCATAACCCTTTCAAACGAGAGTTCATCGAAATAGAGCCTGTCGCAGATGTCGTAATCGGTGCTGACCGTTTCGGGGTTGTAGTTGATCATCACGGAGCGAAACCCTGCCGATTTCACCGTATTCAGGGTATTCACGCTGCACCAGTCAAATTCGACGGAACTGCCGATGCGGTAGGCGCCCGATCCGAGGACGATCACCGACATCCGGTCGTCGGGGAAAGTCACGTCATGTTCATCGCCATTGTAGGTCAGGTAGAGGTAATTGGTTTGCGCAGGGTATTCAGCGGCAAGGGTGTCGATGTTTTTTACGCTGGGCAATATCCCCAGTTTTTTTCGATATGCCCGCACAAGGAGCATGTCCTGCTCGATTTCTCCCCTTTCGTGCTTTGCGACCAGCCTGGCCAGCTGAAAATCGGAGAATCCCTGGCGTTTTGAATCCCGGAGCAGATCGGCCGGGATTGAGGTAATTTCATTGAAGGCGGCCAGCAGCAGCCCGGTATCATACACGTTTTTCAGCCGGTAAAGAAACCATTTGTCGATGCGGGTCAGTTCCCATATCCGGTCGATGGAATAGCCTTCGGCAAAGGCCTGGGCAATGACGAAGATGCGCGTATCCGTCGGATTTGCGAGTTCACGTTCCAGGTTTTCCACAGTGATATCCTTGTTGCCGATAAACCCGTGCATCCCCTGGCCGATCATCCGCAGCCCTTTCTGGATCGCCTCTTCAAAGGTGCGGCCGATGGACATGATCTCCCCGACGCTTTTCATGCTGGAGCCTATCTGCTTTGATACACCGGTGAATTTACTCAGGTCCCACCGCGGGATTTTACAAACGATGTAATCAAGGGAAGGTTCGAAGCAGGCCGTTGTGGTTTTGGTCACCGAGTTTTTCAGCTCGTGCAGGCCATAGCCAAGCCCGAGTTTTGCAGCCACGAACGCCAGCGGATAGCCGGTGGCCTTGGATGCAAGCGCCGACGACCTCGACAGGCGTGCATTGACTTCAATCACCCGGTAATCCTCCGATTCCGGATTCAGCGCATACTGGATGTTGCATTCCCCGATGATCCCAAGATGCCGAATGACCTTGATCGACAATTCGCGGAGCTTGTAGTATTCAATATTGGTGAGTGTTTGCGACGGGGCAACGACGATGCTTTCCCCGGTATGAATTCCCAGCGGATCGAAATTTTCCATGTTGCAAACCGTGATGCAGTTATCGTAACGGTCGCGGACCACCTCGTATTCTATCTCTTTCCAGCCTTTCAGCGACTCCTCCACCAGTATCTGGCCGGAATAGGAGAACGCATTGGCTGCAAGTACTTCAAGTTCCGCCTCGTTGGAACAGAAACCGCTCCCCTGCCCTCCGAGCGTATATGCAGCGCGGATGATCACCGGGTAGCCGATAGCGGTCGCGGCAGTTCTGGCGGCAGGCAGGTCGGTTACCGCGAAACTCTTGGGCGTTCCGACATCAATATCGTGCAGCATTTTCGAAAAGAGGTCGCGGTCTTCGGTGCGGATAATCGTTTCGACCGGGGTACCGAGAACGGTCACATGATGTTTCTCCAGAATCCCTGATTTGTAAAGGGCAACGCCGCAATTGAGCGCCGTCTGACCTCCGAAAGCCAGCAGAATCCCGTCGGGTTTTTCCTTCTCGATGACCTTTTCAACAAAACCGGGCGTTACCGGGAGAAAATAGACTTTGTCGGCGATTTCTTCCGAGGTTTGTATGGTGGCGATGTTCGGATTGATCAGGACGGTAAGAATGCCTTCCTCCTTCAGCGCTTTCAG